>CAYYIR010000001.1:0-33233 GCA_964471995.1 uncultured Nitrospina sp.
AAGTGATATCCGGCTTATTATCTTTAAATTGAGCTATTGTAGTTTTTAACCATTTTACGTTGTTTTCTTCAAAACGTTTCATATAATCCAAATGGCCCGGGGGAAATTTATTTTCGGAAATATCCCCATATTGTTTTTCTTCAAGGTAGTCAATATATTCATGCGGATCAAAATCTTTTGGCTGTTTCAGGTCGTATTCCTGTTTATAATGACTACCACGAAATTCATCACGCTTTAAAGCCCCTTTTGTAATTATCTTTGAAAGGTGTACCATGCAGTATAACTGGTTTATAAAGCTAGGGGAAGGGTTGGACCAATCAGTGGTGTCTGTACATTTTACATCTTGAAAACGGCCTTCAATATCTTCGATGGCGTGAAGCGCTTTCTCTAATGATTGGTTGTCTCGCACGATGAGTACGTTAGCCAACATGATTTCTCCCAAACTCTGATGCAGTTGATAAGGATTTTCCTGGCCATTCATTTTCTTAATTTCTTTGAACCGGTTTTTCCAGTGATTACGTGCATCATCGAATACTGTGGAAGGAATGTCATCAACGGATTTCTCCAAAGAGTCAGTGTAGTTCATGATTCCTCGCGCCATCATCAAGCCGGTATAAATACAACTAAGTAGTGAATTAGCCCCCAGCCTGTTTGCACCGTGATATTGATAATCTGCTTCTCCTGCAGCAAAAAGGCCTTTGATGGACGTCATTTGATTACGAGGAGAACCGTGGTCTATCAAGCCATGCTGGTCTGGGCCATAATCAGTCCAAAGCCCTCCCATGGAATAGTGCACTGCAGGAAAAATTTTCATGGGTTGTTCACGGGGGTCAACTCCTGTGAATTTGGTGTAGATATCCATGATTCCACCTAAACGGTTATCTAAAAACTCTCTCGATTTATGCGTCAGGTCAAGATAAACCATTGGTTCGCCACTGATGCCCATTTTCTGATTGTATACGATATCGTAAATTTCCCGACTTGCAACGTCTCTAGGAACGAGGTTTTTAAATAAGGGATACTTTTCTTCAAGAAAATAGAATCTTTCGGACTCTGGGATTTTTTTTGGGTCGCGACTATCATTGGCCTTAAGTGGGACCCAGATTCTTCCTCCTTCACCGCGAGCCGATTCGCTCATTAGTCTTAATTTATCTTGGCCGGGAATAGCGGTGGGATGAATTTGAATAAATTCTCCATTGGCGTATTTAGCTCCCTGTAAATAAGCGGTGGTTGCAGCTGCTCCTGTGTTGACCACAGAGTTAGTAGATCGGCCATAAACTTGACCTGGGCCACCCGTTGCGAGCACCACGGCATCTGCTCGCAGAGTATATATTTCATCTGTTTTTAAATCATGGATTACTGCGCCACGACAAATTCCGTCCGAATCAATTGCAGCACCCAAATATTCATGCCATTCTAAGGCAGTTGCGTTCCCGTCATGAATGTTACGCCTAACCTGTTCGTCAAGAGCATACACTAATTGCTGTCCGGTAGTGGCTCCGGCAAAAGCGGTGCGATTATACAGGGTGCCGCCGAATCTTCGAAAATCCAAATGACCTTCACCGGTTCGATTGAAAGCTACACCCATGCGATCCATTAGGTGAATGATGGCTGGGGCCTGAAAACACATGTCGCGAACCAGAGGTTGATGAGCCAGAAAATCGCCGCCTTTGATAGTGTCGTAAAAATGCTTTTCTGGAGTATCTCCCTCGTTTTTAGCATCGATCGCAGCATTGATACCCCCCTGTGCACAAACAGAATGAGAACGTTTTAAGGATTGGTAGGAGACAATTGTCACTTCCCCATTTCGTTCACAAAACTTCATTGCTAGGGCTAATCCCGCCAACCCACCTCCAATGATTACTATTTTTTTCCTACGGTTCATCATATTGTTAACCTACGACCGTCGCTTCCACTGGAATTGGATGCATATAGAATTCGAGCACAGTGGCCAACCCCAAGAATGTTAAGCCAACTCCAATAGCAGTAAATACGATGGCTCCATTTCGCTGGGCATTTTTACCAATTAGAATTCCCCAAGAGACACAAAAGCCCCAGAGTCCATTGCTAAAATGAAAAGTCGCCGAAACTATACCAATGGTATAAATCACGATTCCTTGTACTGTTTGGAATTCTCCATTAAGAATACCCATTAAAAAAGGCGCGGCTTCAAAATGATGCTTGCCTTCCCACATTTTGGCTCCAACCGTGGTGCCCATATGATAAATTAGGAAAATAAAAGTTATAGCTCCTGTTAAACGCTGTAGAGTATAAAGCCAGTTGCGTTGGTGTCGGTATCGAAACACATTGGTCTGACCGATGTGTACGACATAAAAACCCATAAGCGAATGAAAAAGGAGTGGAATATAAATAAAGCCAATTTCAATGAAAAGTAGAAAAGGCAAATTGTTGAGTACATCGATGCTCAACTGGTACGGTAAAACACCCACTGTTCTGAGAGAATTGATAGATAAATGAATAACAAGAAACGCCCCAATAGGAACGATTCCTGTTAGAGAATGAACCTTCAAGAGAAGATAGTGGATTTCGTCTTTAGTAGGTCTGAGCATAAGCAGATAATATTAGATCTATCCAGTTAATGAAAGTTGCCATAAAACTAGTAAATCCAAATTCAGGTCGTATTCTCACGCAGAATTTGGAATCGTACAAGGTTAATCATTTAAAAAAAATTAAACTATTGTTTTTTGTATATTTTTAAGAGTAGGCAGTGCTTAGAAATCGGCCTCAAGTAGGGGTCGTTGTTTGAAATCTGGGTTGTTAGGCTTGTCTTCAGTAGAAATTTTTAGATGCTCTGGGTCATTAACATGCAAGTCTACGAAGCCGCATCTGCCACATACACTGGGTTGTAAGGGTACATTTTTCTCTATTCCATGTTCATTTCGTACCACTACCACCAGATCCATTGTTTTACTATTTCTAAGACCGATGTCACCTTTAAGAATGCTTTTTTTCCCGCATTTGCTGCAGGTATCCCGGTTTTTTGACATGCCGGGTCTCCTTGTTTTTTGTGAACGGATTACTTTGTCTAAATAAAGATCATTCTAGCACAACAAAACAGAATCTAACAGTAGGTGGCCAGCTTTTACTGGAGTATCCCATTATATAATCTAAAAAAGGGGTAAGAAAAATTTCACATTCTTTTTAATGTGATCCATTTTGTTGGTTATGTCTAATCGTATCTCAGTTCCTCTAAACTAGTAAGGAGATGAAGAATGTTATAATCATCAAAATCAAAAACCAAGCCAAATTTTTTTATTCATCAAGTTTCAGCCTTGTTTTTGGGAGAATAAATTTTTGCTTATGATGCAAAATGGTACATATAAAAAAATTTTAGTTTATTTAACCCACGCACAAGTAGATGCTTGGAACTTTAAACCCGAGCACAAGGGACTTTTAGAATCACGTCTCTCTGGCACCACTGTTCAAATTTGTGCAAATCCCAACGAATTTAAGGACAATTTGCCCGGAGCTAATATAGCCATTGTCTGGTTTTTTAAAGAAGAATGGTTAGCAAGGGCACCAAGATTAAAACTTATTGCTACTCCTGCTGCAGGAAAAGACTGGATTACCTGGCAGCCTCCAGAAAACTTAAAGCTTTCGTTTGGTGGATTTCATGGGCCGATAATCTCAGAAAGTGTCCTTGGTGCAATGCTCCATTTTATAAAAGTTTTTCCCTTATCAAAGGCGATGCAGCAAAAGAAAAAATGGGCCCGTGTAAAAATTTCTACTCAACAGCAATCACTTTATAAGTCAAGGGTTACTATTTTAGGTTTTGGCAAAATTGGTATTACTCTTGGGAGGTTCTTAAAACAATTTGGTTGTGGCATTACTGGAATTAAACGTACCGAAATGGATAATCCAGATTATTTTAACGCACAAGATAATATTCTTACTTTCGATGAATTGGAATCGATATTACCAGAAACAGACCATTTTATATGTGCATTACCTGGAGGAGAGGAAACAAAAGAAATCATAAGACCAAGGCATTTTAAAAAGCTTCCAAAAAGGTCCTTTTTGTATAATGTTGGGCGTGGAAATATATATAAAGAATCAGATCTTGTCCGTGCTTTACAAAGTGAGGAAATCGCAGGAGCCTATCTAGATGTATTTGGTGAGGAACCTTTGCCCAAGACCTCAACTCTTTGGGAATTAAATAACGTTCTAATTCAACCACATATATCCGCGGCTTCGCCGCAATATTTAGAGTTGTTTGTGGAAGAACTTGCTCAAAAAATTAAGGGTCAAACCCGATGGAAATAGTGGGGTTTTGATTAGATAGAAATACTTTTATTTTTTCTAAACTTTACCTTTACAAAGGCAATATTAAATTGGAGTTTATTATCGAGAGTGAGTCGAACATAAAAAAATGGGAGAGGCTTAAAGCCTCTCCCAATTAGTGATTATTTTTTATCAGGTAGAAGGGACTGTTTCTAATCCATCTTTCAAGGCTTCTTTCCTGCTAAGTTTTACTTTGCCCTGCTGATCGACATCGATGACTTTGACTTTGATTTCGTCGCCTTCCTGGATTTCATCACTTACATTTTTAATACGACGATCGCAAATCTGCGAGATGTGGACGAGCCCATCGGTACCTGGAAAAATTTCTACAAAAGCACCAAAGTCTACGATCTTTTTTACTTTGCCCAAATAAATTTTTCCGACCTCTACTTCTTGGGTAAGGTTTTCAACGAACTCTACAGCTTTTGCTGCTGCTTGGGCATCCGCTGAGGCAATGGACACCAATCCTTCGTCGTTTATGTCGATCGAAACTCCAGTTTTGTCAATGATCTCACGAATGACTTTACCACCTGGTCCAATGACATCTCTAATCTTATCTTTCGCAATCGTTAGAGTGACTATTCTTGGCGCATGCTGGTTTATTTCATTACGTGGCTGTGAAAGTGCTTTGTCCATTTCACCAAGAATATGTAGACGCCCTTCTTTAGCTTGTTGAAGGGCTGTTTTCATTAGATCGCGATCCAACCCTGTTATTTTAATGTCCATTTGCAATGCGGTGATCCCGTTAGCTGTTCCCGCAACTTTAAAGTCCATATCTCCCAGATGATCTTCCGAACCTAGGATATCGGAAAGGATGGCAACACGATCATTGTCTTTTATGAGCCCCATCGCGATTCCAGCTACTGGTGCTTTAATGGGAATGCCGGCATCCATCATGGATAATGATCCTCCACATACGGAGGCCATGGATGAAGAGCCGTTCGATTCCAAAATCTCGGAAACAATTCGAATGGTATATGGAAAATCATCTTTGCTAGGAAGAATAGGGATTAAAGAGCGTTCGGCTAGCATACCGTGCCCAATCTCTCTTCGACCGGGTCCAGAAATAAATTTTACCTCGCCGGTACAGAATGCGGGAAAGTTATAATGCAGTAAAAATGACTTGGTGCCTTTAAATTCCAGGCTGTCCATTCTTTGTTCATCGGCAGATGTTCCTAGAGTGGCAGTAACCAGTGCCTGAGTTTCACCACGAGTAAAAACAGCAGAGCCATGCACCCTGGGCAAATAACTCGTCATAATACTTATAGGGCGAACGTCCGACAGCCCTCTGCCATCAACACGATAATGTTTGTCGAGAATTAGGTTACGCACTGTGGTTTTCTCCAGATCATGGAATAGCTCTTTTATTTCTCCTTTGATACTTTCATCTTCATCTGGGTTTAGTTCGGTACAAAGATCCTCTTGGATTTGCTTAACAGCATCACCACGTTCATGTTTTCCGGGGATTTGGCATGCAGCATTAAGTTTTTCTGCGGCCTTATTATTAATGGTTTTCCTAAGTTCTTCATTAATTGGTGTAGACTCAACAACCAATTTATCTTTCCCAAGAAGTTGACGTAATTGCGTTTGGATGCCAATGATTTTTTTAATTCGCTCATGCCCAAAATCTAAAGCCTCCATCATGTCATCCTCACTAACTTCGTTGGCTCCTGACTCAACCATTACGATTCCATCAGCAGTTCCAGCCATTATAAGGTTGAGATCGCTATTAGCGGTTTGTTCATAATTGGGGTTAAAAATAAGTTTTCCATCGACTCTTGAAATTCTGGCGCCTGCTACCGGGTTTTCAAAAGGAATGTCTGAGATCATTAATGCTGCGGATGCTCCAGTAATGGCATTGACATCCGGTGGGTTTTCTCCGTCATGGGAAATAACCATGGCAACAATTTGTGTTTCGTTTTTAAATTCCTTTGGGAATAGAGGGCGAATCGGTCGGTCGATCAATCTACAGATCAAGGTTTCCAACTCTCCCGGTCGGGCTTCTCGTTTAAAAAAGCTGCCGGGGATTTTACCTGCAGCGTAAGTTTTTTCGCGATAGTCCACAGTTAGAGGAAAAAAATCTATGCCCTCACGAGCAGAACCCGCCATGGTGGCAGCGACCAATACCATTGTATCGCCTTGGCGCACTATAACTGCTCCCCCTGCTTGCCGAGCTAGGTCACCCGCTTCTAACGAAATTAATTTTCCATCAATATCTATTTCTACTTTTTCCATTAATATTTCTCCAATATCTGATCCTAAACTTTTGTTAGGGTTGTGTGTTGTTGCGCGGTTATCTGCGGATGCCAAGTTTTGAAATGATTTTTTGGTATCGGCTAAGGTCTTCAATTTTCAAGTGATCAAGAAGCTTTCTTCTTTTGCTGACCAGTTTAAGCAGCCCGCGTCTGGAATGATGGTCTTTTGAATGGGTCTTAAAATGCTCTGTTAAGTAAGTTACCCGTTTTGATATAAGAGCGATTTGCACCTCAGAAGACCCGGTGTCTTTTTCATTTAACTTGTTATCTGTGATAATAGTCGCTTTTTGTTCAGCATTTAGTGCCATGTTTGTTTCTCCAACTTGTTAATTTTAGAAAATTGATTGGAGAATGTTTTCGTAGAAAGATCCCTGATTTTGTTTGTGGGACACTCCTGCGAAAACATTCCAATCTTTTTTCATTTAAATTACTAATTAATTAAAACACGCTTTGATTTAAAAGCGATGTCGTTTCCATCCATTTTGTCAAATTTCTCCTTATTTACCAAAGGCTCAACAATGGCCAATATTGCCTCACTTCCGTTTGATACCCTGAGGTTCATTCCTGGTTTAAAATTATCGGGAAATGACTTAAAGGATCTTTTTGTCAAAGGTTTGCCGTTTGCCAGAGCTTTGACATACATATCTTTAATGCAAAGTTCAGGAAGAAATGTCAGAACCTTTTCTATTGGAAAAAGCACCTCGTCCAGAAGGTTATTTTCACTGGCTTTTTTTAAATCATCCAGAGTGATGGATGATTTTAAATTAAATAATCCAATTCCATTTCTTACTAGATCGGACATATTTGCTCCACACCCCAATTTTTGTCCAATATCATGGCACAGGGTGCGTATATATGTCCCAGCTGAACAATGAACTTCGAATTTTACCTGATTGTTCTCCCTACTGACAAATTCTATGGAGAAAAAATTAATGGAAACAGCTTTTCTTTCGATAGTAATACCACTTCTGGCTAATTTGTAAAGGGGAATTCCTTTGTTTTTCTTAGCCGAATACATCGGGGGTACCTGTTTTTGCTCACCACAAAACTCTTGCAATACTCCCTTAATCTGATCTGTGGTCACTCCTGTTGTATCTTTTTTGGATATTACTCTACCCATGGCATCCTGAGTATCAGTAGTTGTTCCCAGCTCCATAACACATTGATAATGCTTGGATAAGGGCGATAAAAACTGGATGATTCGGGTGGATTGACCGATGCAAATTGGAAGAATACCTTCTGCTATGGGATCCAGAGTGCCAATATGGCCTGCTTTTTTTATACCTAGTATCCTTTTTACCTGATTTACCATAGAAAAGGATGTGGGACCTTTAGGTTTGTATAAGTTTACTATCCGATTCTGGATGCAAGTCATTGAGGATTCTGGTGATTTTTTCAACATGTTCGGCATTTTCGTCTTTTTTAAATTCTAGGTCAGGCAGATATTTTAAATAAAGGTTTTTACCTAAAGTATTCTTTATAAACCCTTTGGCGCTTTTCAATGCATTCAGGGTATCGCTTTTTTCTTTTTCAGATCCCATCACGCTTACAAAAATTTTTGCGTGTTTTAGATTATCTGAAACTTCAACTCGGGTAAGGGTTGCAAATCCGATTCGAGGATCTTTTAATCCATCTTGAAGAAGCTTTGAAATTTCTTCAAGAAGTAGCTCTTGGATTCTTTGGGAACGTTTGAATCTCATAGCCACACCTTTTATTTTTAATTAATCTATAAAGATATAAAGTTCTTAATAGTTTTCCGAACCTATGTTCAATATCTCTGTTTTGCAATCTACGATTTCAGCGAGATTCATTCTATCTATTGCATCAATTACTTTACTCAGTAAACCATCGATATATGGTTGGTTTACACCCACAGCGGAAATCCCTAAATTAATACTTTTCCAAACATCCTGATCACCAACTTCGGCAACGGAAACATTGAAATCATTTTTCAAGCGATCTTTTATAGCCTTTACAACACGCCTTTTGCCTTTTAATGAGTTGTTGCCATGTAAGTAAAGCTTTACTAAACAGCAGCCAATAACCATTGCCCTTTTTCAGTTTTAACGGATTAAGATGTTATTTGCTCCGTGACAAAGGGTTCAATAATATCCCCTTGTTTAATATCTTGAAACTTTTCTATTGAAATCCCACATTCATATCCAGCGGTCACTTCTTTGACATCGTCTTTGAACCGTCGTATAGAAGCAATTTTACCTTGATAAACGACCACATTATCGCGAATCAGTCTTGTTTCCAAATTGCGTTCAGCTTTTCCAGATAAAACATGACAGCCCGCTATGGTTCCCACTTTTGGGATAGCAAACACTTCTCGTACTTCTATTCGACCAACAATACGTTCTTTGAATTTTGGTGCCAGCATGCCTTCCATAGCCGCCTTCATATCATTGATGGCATCGTAAATAATGCTGTAAAGGCGTATATCTACCCTTTCTCTTAAGCCGAGTTTGGATGCCTGATCAGTTGGTCGCACGTTGAAACCAATTATGATAGCGTTAGAGGCTGTCGCAAGTAATACATCGGATTCTGTTATACCACCTACGGCATCATGTATACATTTGATTCTAACTTTATCACTTCCAATTTTTTCGAATGCTTCTTGAACTGCATGGATGGATCCCTGCACATCTGCTTTAATGATGAGGTGTAGTTCTTTAATTTGTCCCTCGACGATCTGTTGATGTAAGTCATCCATGGTGATACGGGTCGATTTTGCCAATTCGGTCTCACGTTTTTGTTGAAGTCTAAGGTTGCTTAGCTGGCGGGCTTTTTTTTCATCTTGGACGACCATGAAATGATCACCTGGTTGTGGAATATCAGGCAGACCTACAATTTCAACCGGGGTAGAAGGAATAGCTTTCTTGATTTTTTTTCCAGAGTCACCAATCAATGCCCTAACCTTACCGAAATGGGGGCCAACTATAAAGGGTTCGCCAACTTGCAGAGTACCGCTTTCCACTATAAGTGTTGCAATAGGGCCTCTGCCTTTATCCAACTTCGATTCAATGATGATTCCTTTGCCTCGCAATTTTGGATTGGCTTTCAATTCCATAATTTCAGCTTGAAGAATAAGGTTTTCCAATAAATCATCAATACCCACCCCTTTTAAAGCTGAAACCTCTATGTATATGGTTTGTCCACCCCAGTCTTCAGGCAGAAGTCCTTGATCAGCTAATTGCTTTTTAACTTCATCGGGTTTAGCATCTGGTTTATCAATTTTATTAATAGCGACAAGAATAGGTACGCCAGCTGCCTCCGCATGGTGGATCGCTTCCTTTGTTTGAGGTTTTATACCATCATCTGCTGCGACAACTAATACTACAATGTCGGTTACCTGCGCACCCCGCGCTCGCATTGCCGTAAATGCTTCATGCCCCGGAGTATCCAAAAATGTAATTGCCGACCCCTTGACATGCGCCTGATATGCGCCGATGTGCTGGGTGATACCCCCCGCCTCAACTTTAGTTATTTCTGTTTTGCGTATGGCGTCAAGCAATGAAGTTTTACCATGGTCTACGTGACCCATAATGGTAACAATAGGGGCTCGAGTGATATGGTCTTCAGAGTTGTCCTCTTCATTTTCTATGAAATCTAGTTCAGATACTTTGACGAGAAGTTCAACTTCGAATCCCATTTTATCTGCAACTTTACTTGCAAGATCATAGTTAAGAGTTTGGTTAATGTTTGCTAAAACACCAAAAACCATTAATTCCTTTATTACTTCATTAGGAGTTGATTTAAGGGTTTCTGCCAGGTCCCGAATGGGGACATTCTCTGGGATTTTTACTAGCTCGAAGGCTTGTTCTTCTTCGACAGGCTTAGGCTCGGTTACAAGGACTGATTCTTTGACTGTTTCAGGTTTTTTGGTTTCTGCTTCCAGAATTTTAGGTTTTTCCTTGGGTGGAGTTTTAGGTTTTTCTTTTTCTGGCGGCTTTTCTTCCTGTTTTATAATTTTCAGGCCGAGTTTTTTTCCCGGTTTTGCTCCAACCTTTTTTTTACTTTCTTCTTTTTTGGATTTAACGGTCTTAGCCTTAACCGTTTTTACTACTTTAATTTTTTTCTCAGGTTTTTCTTCTTTAGCCTCGATTTTTTTTACTTTAATCGACTTAGCTTGGGTTTTTGCTGTTGTAATTTTTACTTTTGAAGGAGCTTTTATTTTTATTTTCGTTTTTGATTTTGTTTTAACTTTAACTTCCTTTGGTTCAGCCTTAGAGGAGGTTTTCGGTGAGAAAAGGTCTCGGATATGTTGCGCGGCTTCCTCATCTACGGAACTCATATGATTTTTTACTGCGATCTTTTTCTTTTGCAAAGCTTCAATGATCTGGTCATTTTGCAAACCGAGTTCCAGAGCTAGTTTGTTTACGCGAATCTTAGCCAAATCTCCTCCTTTGGTTTAAGCCAGCCATTTTATTTTGACTACAGGATCGATCTTTTGTTGTGAACCTTAGCTCTAGATTCTGGTTTTGGAATTGTAAAAATATTTTCATAACAGGTCTATACATTTTCTGCATTACCCAACTGTTGTTTTACTTTTGCAAGTATTTCTGTTCCTAAGTTTTCATCTAGACCATCAATAGCAACCAACTCATCTAGGGGGGTAACTGAAAGCTCTGCCAGGGTTTCAAAGCCATTAGCTTTCAAAGTTTCTAGAATTTCTTGTGAAAAACCTGATAGATCGCTAATTGGGATTTCTTCATCTTCGAAGTCCCCATCCTTTGTCTCTGCTGTTGGGTTCTGATTTTCTTCTGGCTCGCATACGGCTTCTTCTTCGATAACATTTTCTTGAGATTCGGGCTTATCCCCTAATTTTAGAGCTTGTTTTGTTACTCTTTCCTTAATTTCTTCTGCTAACTCTATCAAGCCTTCTGCTTTTTTAGGACCTATCCCTGCAAATTCGACTAGTCCTTTAACTCCTTTGTCTATAGCTTCTAGATAGGTGACAATATTATTATTAAATAATATCGTCATCACTTTTTCTCCCAGACCCTTGGTATTTTTTATATCATCAAGAAAGTCCACATCTGTGGCATTGGAAACGGACATAAAACCGGGTTGTTCTCCCAACTCTAGTGCTTCAGAGGGTCCTTTAATGTCTACTTTCCACTTCACGAGCTTTGCTGCCAGTCTTACATTCTGACCTTTTTTTCCAATAGCTAAGGACATTTGATCTTCTGCGACAATGATGGTCATTTGTTTTTCATCCCGATTAAGAATGATCTTGGAAACTTTGGCTGGGCTCAATGCGTTTTTAATATAAGTTTCAGCGTCATCAGAATACTCAACAATATCTATCTTTTCGCCTCTTAACTCTTGAACGATAGATTGAACGCGCATTCCTCTCATGCCAACACACGCCCCTACTGCATCTATATCGCGGTCATTTGTTCTTACGGCAATTTTGGTTCGGCCATTGGGTTCACGAACTACTCCCATAATTTCAACCATCCCCTCGCTGATTTCTGGGACTTCCATTTCGAATAATCTTTTAACCAAACCAATATGAGTTCTAGAAAGAATAACCAGAGCATTTTTGGG
Organism: uncultured Nitrospina sp.; assembly: GCA_964471995.1. Lineage (GTDB taxonomy): Bacteria > Nitrospinota > Nitrospinia > Nitrospinales > VA-1 > UBA8687. The sequence continues at coordinate 12,114 of CAYYIR010000001.1, forward strand.
AGTTTTGCGAACATCCAAAACATATGCACGTATACGCTCGCCGCGGTTAAAACTTTCCCTAAATACTTGTTCCCTGCGTGGCAGAATTCCTTCTGCATTTCCGAGATCAACAATCAGATCACCATGTTCCATACGGTGTACAATTCCGTTAAGCAGGTCTCCTTTTTTATCTTTATATTCGTTATGGATAAGTTCTATTTCAGCCTCACGTACTTTCTGGACGATAACCTGTTTAGCTAGTTGAGCAGCAATACGACCGTAATTTTCCATAATTTGTTGAACAAGAACTTGATTGCCAATTTGTACATCTTCGGAAAAGGAAGAGGCTTCCTTCAGACTAATTTCCTTATCTGCATGTTCAACTTTTTTAACCACTGTTTTTTCAATATAGATTTCGACTTCTCCTGTCGACTCATTAAATTCGCTTTGTAGTTCACTAGCTGCTGGATAACGTTTGCGAGCAGCGACTTCCACTGCTGCTTTGAGGGCATCAATTAAAACATCTTTTTCAATGCCTTTGTCTCGGCTGAGTTGTTCTAAAATACTGAGAGTTTCTAAGCTCATTTTCTTGCCTAAATTTCTATGACTAAATTTGCTTTAGCGACTCGATTCAAAGGAATCGTATGGAGTTGTCCATCCACATCAAGGTGAATTGATTTATTTTTAAAACTTATCAGGAAACCTATAAACTTTTTTTTACCATTTAAAGGTGCGTGACATTGAACGAATATTTTTTTCCCACAAAATCTGATGAAATCCTTTTCTTTTTTCAGTACCCGGTTTAACCCAGGCGAAGATACTTCCAAGGTGTACTCAGGATCAATAACTTCTTCAACCTCTATTAAGTCTCCCGTAAGACCACTAACTTTTTGGCAATCAGCAAGAGTTACTCCACTTTCTTTATCGATATAAATCCGGAGGACCCAGCTTTTGCCCTCCTTTTTGAACTCGACATCGACCAACTCAAGTCCATTCGCCAAAAGAACGGGCTCGATCAACTCTATTACGGATTGAGTGACCGGAACTTTTCCCATTTTGCACCTCAATGTGTAAGAGAGAATTTTCAGGTCTAGCTACCTGAAATCATTAAACCTACAAGGAGGAGGAAGTAATACAACTGACCTTTTTCAACGGGAAAAGCAAAAAAAAATGCGGGCTCAAAGCCCGCATTGCAGAGCCCGTATTTAATTGGAGCAATTGTACTAAAATTTCGTGCATGATTTCAAGGGAAATCTGGTTGTTACAAGGGGCAGGCAATATTTTATAAGTTCTTTAAAATATTAGGGATATCTTGTAAACACTGAGGATAAAGGTGCAGTTGAGAATCTTGTGTCTTGCGAATTTTCATTTCAATTTTTCCTTCTTCCAGGTTTTTGGGGCCAACTATAATCTGGAGAGGAATCCCAATTAAATCAGCATCTTTAAGCTTGACTCCTAATCGATCCAGTCGATCATCTAATAGCACTTCGATTCCCATTTCCGATAGCTGGGTGTAAATAGATTGGCAGGCCTTTTTTAAATCATCATTTTTAAAATTTACGGGAATGATGATGACTTCGAAAGGAGCTAGGTTCAGAGGCCAGACCATTCCTTTCTCGTCATGGTTTTGTTCTACCGAGGCAGCAGCAGTTCTTCCAACACCTATTCCGTAACAACCCATTACCATTAGATTTTCTTTTCCATTGTTATCCAAGTAAATGGCGTTCATGAACTCACTGTATTTTTTTCCAAGGACAAAGATGTGTCCGACTTCTATTCCGCGTTTGATCTCATATTTTCCGTCGTCACATTTAGGACAGGGGTCGCCAAATCGGATACGCCGCAAATCTCCAAGCTTTTGTATTTTAATATCACGTTGGGCTTGCACTCCCATGAAATGAGTGTCGGCTTTGTTAGCCCCTGTTACAAAATTATCTAAGGCGGCAACTTCTTCGTCAACGTATATGGGAATATTTAGGTCAACTGGCCCAATGTATCCACAAGGGATACCTAGTTTCTCGTCAATCATTTTTTCTTCGGCAGGTGATAACCATTCGCACCCAATCAGATTTTTCATTTTAACTGGATTGATTTCATGGTCACCACAAATCAGTCCAGCTACTAAGCCATTTTCATTTTCCAATAATATGGTTTTGACAATTTGTTTGTTGGGCAACCCGAGAAACTCAGAAACTTCTTCAACTGATTTTTTTTTTGGAGTATGAACTTCTTTAAGTTGGTCAGCTCCTTTTGCAGAAGTTTTTACAGAATCTACACGAGCTTCTGCCAATTCAATATTAGATGCGTATCCGCATGATTCACAATAGGCGATTTCATCTTCTCCAGAATCGGCGAGCACAGCAAATTCATGTGAAAAATTGCCTCCTATAGTTCCAGAATCTGCTTGAACTTGTTTAAACTCAAGTCCACAACGTTTAAAGATTTTTGCATATGCTGTTGCCATTTGTGCGTACGTTTTTTGAGTATCTACCTCGTCTGTATGGAAGCTATAGGCATCTTTCATTAAAAATTCTCTACCTCTCATGATTCCAAAACGTGGTCGAACTTCATCGCGAAACTTAGTTTGTATTTGATAAAGAATTAAGGGGAGCTGGCGATAAGACTTTATCTCCTTGCGCACGATGTCAGTAATGACTTCTTCATGAGTAGGTCCATAGCAAAACTCGCGATCATGTCGGTCTTTAATTCTTAGTAGCTCTTTACCATAAAAATCCCAACGTTTGCTTTCCTTCCATAACTCTGCAGGTTGAATGCTTGGGAGAAAGACTTCCTGGCCACCAATCTGGTTCATTTCCTCGCGGATGATCTTTTCGACTTTTTTCAAAACCCGAAGCCCTAGCGGAAGGATAGAATATATACCAGCGGCAAGTTGCCGGATCATTCCCGCTCTCACCATTAGTTTATGGCTTATGACTTCAGCATCAGCCGGTGATTCTTTTAGGGTGGGAATTAATAGTTTTGAATAATACATTTACCTTATTGGAGAACTATACTAGAGAAGTGGAATTCTATTCGCTAAAAGATTTTTCCGCAAGAGCAATATGCTCGGCATTATGGATTTCCAACCAGCCTTTATGTATTTCCAAATAGTGGACTATAAAACCACGATCTATCATTTCTTGGATAAGGTCGGTGAGGTTTAGCTTAGAAATATCTTCAGACTCTTGAAAATGCCCCTGGTAGTTTTTTACGATATCATTATAAGTTTCGATTAATTGTTCTGCTCCAGTTTTACTGAATTTTGCTAATCCAATAAATTCATGACTAGCGGTTTCCGGATTTATTTTACTACCTATTTTTGCGACTACATTTTCGCTAGCAAAACGTATTTCCCTTCGCACGCGTTTATGCTGATGTTTTCCGATGATAAAATCTAAAACGTTACCTTCTTGGGTTTCGTGATACTGGGTGGAGTTGTCTGCGACCAGAATGATATCTTCTCGTCGACCCATTAGATCCTTGATAATTTCATCTTTCATGAGGATATCTGCATAAAGCATCACGAACCCATTTACCATTTTTTCTTTTCCAACAAACAGGGAATTTAGTACTGATCCATTTTTAAAATCCAGATTTTCAAGGACGGTGATTCCATCTGCCCGCATTTGGTCTCGACCGTATCCGGCAATAACAGTGATATCCTTTAGGTTACTATTATTTAAAGCATGAATTTGATGTTCGAGAAGGGTCTTTCCACAGATTTCTAGCATGGCCTTAGGTTTTCCATTCAGGATTTCTTTTAAGACCGGGTCTTCTCCTGCAGCAGGAATGATGACTGGGACATTTGTGGATTGTTCATTTTCTTGATCCTTTTCTTTAACATCTAGAAAGCCTACCGTTTTAAAAATTTCTCTTACCGTGCTGCATAGTGGATCTGCTTCTAAGGATCGCTGATCACGGAGAATTGTTTTTGCGGTTTCTGTCATGGATTTGTATGCACTTCTTAGTAAATGATTTGCATAAATGATGATCTGGAATCCTGCATTGCTTAGTTCATCTTCAGTAATTTGATTGTAAGTGGTAGGCACGCAAACGAGAGTTTTATTCAAATGCATTTGCTTGGAAATTACTTTGTATTGCTGGGCAAATTCGAGAATTTCATCAGCGGATTTTGATTTTGAGTGAATCATTATTCCGTCAACACCTGCCTGTAAATAAATTTTAGCTCTACTGACCGCATCTTCCATGGGTTTGCCAGCGATGAGGCTTTCGAGCCTTGCAATTATCATAAACTCATCGGTTTTTTGGATTTGTTTTCCACGCCGAATTTTTTGAGCAAATACTTCAGGGTCCTCTAGGTTTTGTTGAACTCCTGCTTCGAGACTATTTCGTTTTGGGAATATTTTGTCTTCTATAATTATTGCTGAGACCCCAACTCTTTCCAGTTTAGATACAGTGTATTCAAATGCGTTTACATCTCCGCCCGTGTCTCCATCGACAATCATTGGTTTATTGGTAACGGAAAGAATCTCATTGATGGTTTGCAGCCTTGAATCAAAAGTTACTACTTCAATGTCAGGGTGTCCCTTTGATGCCGAATCTGTGAGACTACTCTCCCAGATAGCGTCGAACTCACGAACCAAAGATTTGCCATCATGCTCGCCTTTAACTTGGGCGTTATTTGCGACAATTCCGCTTAATCCGTTATGAGCTTCTAAAACGCGAACGGTTTGGTTTTTTTCCAGAAGAGCTTTTAATTTTCCTCTTCGTTGTTCAGGCAGTATGTTATTTAGGAGGGTCATCTCTGCTACTTTCTATTTCAATAAGCTCTCGTATCCATGAGGCCACATAGATACTATCAAGATCAAAATTTTTTAATGCTTGCAGTATGACCTCGGTTTGTTCTTGAAGCGAGAGGTTTTTATCTAAAAGGATAAGGTCTTTACCATTTAATTTGCAATAACCGCTTTGTATATGGAAATCCTGATCATTTAGATTTGTGATCTGTATTTCGATTGCTAATTTTTCTACGACACTTGTCAGATCTTCTATTTTACTTTTTATATCCTGCATGACAGGTAAGGTTTATGTGCAAAAAAGTTCAGCTAATGACTCTAATAATGTCGTTGTAAAAAGCAAATACCATGAGACCAATCAACATAAATAGGCCTACTTGGTTTGCCCTTTCCCTGTTTCTTTCACTGACGGGTTTTCCTTTTAAAATTTCAATAAGGAAAAAGAAAATATGGCCTCCATCCAATACTGGAATAGGCAACAGATTTAACAGGCCTAAATTAATGCTAAGTAATGCGGTTAGTCGAATTAGTTCGTTAAATCCTTGTTCTGCCTGTTCTCCGTAAATCTGGAAAATCAGTATAGGGCCGCCAATGGAATCGGCTGGGATAGAACCCCATATCATTTTCTTAATACTTACTGCGATTAAAAAAATTAGTTTTCCTGTTTCTTCCAAGGCTCTTTTAAATGCTCCGAGAAACCCATATTTTTCCTGAGTCATTTCTCCGCTCATTCCAATACCCAGCATACCTATTTCAATTTCTTTTCCTTGAAGATCCTTGGTAATTTTTGCTTCGGGAGTGATTTTTAGGACCCTTTTAGTGCCATTTCTTAAAACATGAAAAGATAGCTCTTGTCTAGGTTTGTCTATTGCAGCGGTTTTGAGATTTCCCCATCCAAAAATTTCTGTTTCGTCAACCTTTAAAAGAATATCACCTTCCTGCATTCCAGCTTGAGCTGCGGGGGTATTGGCTTTGACTAAAGTAATATTATGGACCAGTGGGGTTATTCCTATAAGACCTACTAATTCTTTGTCTCCAAACAAGTCGGTTATTTCCTCTGCGACGGGAACTATAGGAACATTTTCGATATTGCTGTTTCTTTCTAATTTGAAATTTAAAGGTTGGCCAGGTGACTCATGGACAATTTTTTGCAATTGTTCCCAGTAAAGAATTTCTTCATCTTCAATCGCCAGAATGCGATCTCCGGTTTGAAGTCCTGCCTCAAGAGCTGGGGAGTCATCATTCACTGTCCCCACAACGGGAGTCAAAGTGGGAACACCCATGAGGTAAACAAAATAATAAATGCTGATTGCAAAAAGAATATTGAAAAGTGGTCCTGCAAATGCAATAGCAAGACGATGTCCTACTGGTGCAGCTGCAAACGATCCTTTTTCATCTGTTCCTTCTTCACCAACTTCTTCTCCCTTCATTTTTACATAGCCACCAAGCGGAATAGCTGCAATCAGGTATTCTGTGCCACCCTTTGTAAAGCCGAATATCTTTGGCCCAAAACCAAGAGCAAACTTTTCTACTATGACACCAGCTTTTCTTGCAGCTAAAAAATGTCCCAGTTCGTGAACAAAAATAAGAGCAGCAAGTCCCGCTAAAAAAGCCAGCATTTTGGTGCTGAAATTCAGGATTGCATCAATGGGCAATATTGATAATTCAAACATTTAAATTATGGGCCTTTTGTGTAATCCAAGACTTCTGTATTAGGAGGTGCCTGGAATTGAAAGGTTCTTTCAGGAATGTTTATATTAATTTTTATATTACTAAAGCGAATTTCTGTTTTATTTCCTAATTTATCATACACGGTTGATCCCGTAATCTGGAAGTTTTTCTTGTCTGCGAATAATTGCAATCGCTTTAACGCTTGATCTTCTTCCTTTGGACTGAGTGTGATACTAAGAGGATTTATATTTACATTTTCAATATTAAAAATATGAGTCAATTTTTCTTGCCCGGCCAAAAAAAGTGCAGGAGTGTTTGCAGAATATATGCTTTCAATAGGTACCTTGGTAACTTGATTTTCTTCGGAAACATAATGCCAAAGTATTTTTCCATTGCTGATTAAGACTTGAGTGTCCGGTAAACCATAGACCCATTTCATCTTTCCTGGTTTTTTAATTTGAACTTTACCTTTTGTTTTATGGGCTTTATCCATCATTTTAACGTAGGATCGTTGAGTGAAATCGGCTTCAAAGGTTAAGATGTTTTCGTACTTTTGCTGAACAGCATCCAAAGCTTGTTGCTCTGGAGTTTCTGCGTAGCCTAAATGCCCATTTAACAAGATAAGGATATATATTATAAGCTTGTTAATCTGAGTCAATTTAACTTCCCTTTGTTTTATGTAAAACACGCCGGCCGGAAATCATAAGTTTTTTTTCTATTAAAAGTCGAATTGCCTTTGAATAAATGATGTGTTCTTGCTTGAGAATTCGCTCTGAAAGCGAATTGGCATCGTCTTCATCTAAAATGGGAACAGTGGATTGCAAAATTATTGGACCTCCATCTACTTCTTCATTCACGAAGTGAACCGTACAACCTGAAAACTTTGCTCCATGTTCCAAGGCTTTTTTTTGTACGTTCAAACCAGGAAATGCAGGGAGTAATGAAGGGTGGATATTTATAATTTTCTTGGGAAAAGCTTGTATGAACTTTTTGCCAAGTATTTGCATAAAACCAGCTAGGCAGATTAAATCTATGGATTTAGACTGTAAAATCTCAATCATTTTAAGCTCATAATCATCTCGATTTGGAAAGATTTTGGGATCCAAAAAAACAGTATCCAAGCCATGTTTTTTTCCTCGATCCAATGCAAAAGCATTTTTTACATTGCTAAATACCAATGCTATATCTGCAGACAAAAGATTACTTTCTATATTGTCAATGATAGCTTGCAGATTGGATCCGTGGCCGGAGACTAAAACGGCAAGTTTAAATTTTTCTGGCATTTAAAAAAGTGGCAACTAAATTAAACAAAAAAGAAGTGGCTCACAAGCTAATATAAGCTAGGGCCAAAAAATATAGTGTTAGTTTTTTCCTATTAAACTGTCGCGAATTATTTTAAGAAGGCCTACGTTTTGAGTGTGACCCGATTTGCTGGCTTTTATTTTTCCGCGGATGGGTTTTCCTAATAAATAAAAATCGCCCAAAATATCAAGAATTTTATGGCGAGCGAATTCATCTTCAAACCGCAATTTAGTGTTTAAAACCTTTTTGTCTCCTAACAAAATAAAATTATCGAGCTTTCCACCTGAGGCGTAACCCATTTTGGTTAATTGTGCGACTTCTTCCATAAACCCAAAAGTTCGAGCTGGGGCAATTTCTTTTTTAAAACTTTCATCACCTTGATATTCATAAGTAAAATCTTGGATTCCTATGGGTTCGGGATATTCCATATGGTAACTAACTGAAAAATTTTCGCTAGGTTCAATAGAAATATAGGGTTCACCTTTATCTTTATTTCCAAAGGAGTAACGTTTGTCTACAATTATTTCTTCGTAGAAATCGTCTTGGTCTTCAAATTCTCCATCTTCCAAAAGTTCGCAAAAATCCTTTGCGGAACCATCCATTACCGGGGCTTCATCGCCAATTTTTATGAGAAGATTGGTAACTCGGTACATGTGCAAAGTGGCCATAATATGTTCAATAGTGCCCACTGAGTTAGCCCCTTTTTTTAGGCAAGTCGAATAATCTGTTGATTGGACATTTTCTAGTTGGGCAGGGATTGTTTTTCCCGACCCTATATCACCAAAGATTATTCCACTTCCAGGCGGCATGGGTTGTAATATCAGCCCGGTTTTTATCCCAGAATGTAAACTGCTACCACAAAGAACAACACTTCGCCTTAAAGTTCTTTGTGGATATCTTTTCTGTGTAGGGGTGGTCTCGGCCTTTTTTATTTTAATGGAATGGTATTTAAGTTTTTCGTTAAATCGTTTCTTTTCTGTTTTTAAATTCTTACAGGTTTTATCTATGTCCCAATTATTCTGTTTTAAATTGTAGAGAATAAAGTGTTTTTCCCATATAGACTCTGCTTCCTCAAGGGAGCCTGCTTGATTGAAACTTCTAATATCTATAAGATTTTGTGGTTGCCAAATTTTTGAAGGCAAGTCCTGAATACTAATAGTATTTTGATTGGCACATATGAGTACTAGTTTTTCCAAAACACTACGAAGTTCTTTGATGTTTCCAGGCCAGTTATATCTACGAAGTGCGGTCAAGGCTTCATCTTCAATATTTGGAACATTGATATTTTGGCGGCGTCTTGTTTCTTTAAGGAATTCCTCTACAATTGCAGGAATGCTGGTTGAGTAATTTCTTAAGGGTTGAACGAGAAGACTAGTTTCTTTAAAACAATCAAGTAAAAGTTGGTTGAACTGGCCCTTAGCCGCTAGATCTTCAAGGTTTTCCGAAGAGGAAATAAATAAACGATCGGGTAAGAATTCAAAATTTAAATCTTTGATATTTGTACTCTGCAAAACTTCCGCTAATTTTTCCTGAAGACCCATGCTGAGAGATTCAATATTACTTAAAAAAACGACTTTTTTTCCTAGAGCCTGATTATTTTTAGTTTTACTGTTTTTTTCTTTTCGTTTGAAAAGCTGCGATTGAATAGCCTGTTTTTTTCGGAATAAGCAATTTAATTTTATAAAAGGCAAATCGCTTTTTTTACTTTGGGCATGAATAGTGCGGGCCACTGCTTCCTTGCCTGTCCCGTTTTCTCCTAGTAGAAAAACAGGTTTCATGTGTTTAGAAAAAGACTTGATACCCTTTTTAACGTCTAGCATCGATTCAAAGCAGATAGGAAGTTCTTGCAAAGAATGAGAGTGGTTGAATTCTTTTGAGGTGTAAGAATTTCTTTCCTGAAGGACATTTTGAATTGACTCAGTAATGCGGTCGAGTGAAAAAGGTTTTTCAATGAAATCTTGGGCGCCTAGTTTAGTAGCCTTTACAGCAGTATCAATAGTGCCATGACCTGACATAATTAAAACTTCTACTCCGGAATTGTAAGTTTTTAAAGTTTTTAAAACTTCGATTCCATCCATGCCGGGCAGCCATATATCTAGTAAAACTAGATCTGGGGGATCTTTTTGAATTATTTCTAATGCTTCCACCCCGTTACTTGTCGTAGAAATCTCATATCCTTCATCAGACAGGATTCCGATGAGGGAGCTGACAATATTTTTTTCATCATCAACAATAAGAATTCGTTCTTTAGGCAAATTTCGCTCCAAATGTTTTAGGTGACCGAACTGACAGTTCCCAGTCGCATGTATTCTAGATAAAATATTTTTTCACCTGCATTGATAAAGTTTTTTTCGTACTTTGTTTTTGGCAGATCTATTCTCTCTTTTAGAAAGCCTTGTTGACTATCAATATTTTGAAATAATTTCTCTGCGTTAAAATATTCAAGTATTTCGAGCGCATAGCTTTCGTTATCTGTCGCTAAATAGGTTATTCCTTCTAAATTCAGTTTTTGTGCTAATTGCTTAATGAATTCGGGTTTAATAAGTCTTCTTTTGAAATGCCTTTTTTTCGGCCAAGGATCCGGAAAATTTATGTAAACAGTGTTTAACTCTCTATCTTTAAAAAGCATGGGTATTTTACTTCTAATATCCCCATACACCACCCTTATATTTTCTAGTTGAAGCTTTTTAATGCGGGTCATCAATTTTCTTATCCCCTTATGATAAAAGTCTATCCCGATAAAATTACTGGCGGGCTCTTTGGCTGCCATTTCAATCAGAAAGTTTCCCATTCCAAAGCCAATTTCCAATTTAATAGGGTTTGTGTTTCCAAATTGGGATTGCCAATTTGGCCTTTTATCTACGTCCAAAAAATAAGGGTCTTCTTCTGCAATTTCTGAAAATGATATTAGAGGTTTTGCCATTAGTCTTAAACTTAATTCTCTCCATCTGGATCATCATGAATCGTTATCACTTTTAACACTTCAAACTCCAATTTATTGTCGGGGAGCGGGATAATAACGTCATCTCCCTGCTGTTTGCCCACAAGAGCCCGACCTACAGGTGATGCTGCAGATAGTTTTCTTTCATCAGGATTGACCTCTTCTGGGAAAACCAGTTGAAACTTTTTTTCTTCGCCGGAGTTAAGGTCACGAAGAAAAAGAATGCTGCCAAGGCCGGAGCGGTCATTGGGGATTTTGCCTAGGTCAATTGAAGTGATATCACTAATTCTTTTTTGTAGAAGGGACACTCTTGACTCAAGGAACATTTGTCTTTCTTTGGCAGCTTTAAATTCTGCATTTTCGCTTAAGTCACCATGCTCGCGTGCGGTTTTTAAAGCTTTAGGTATATCTACTTGTAATTCTCTCTGGGATTCTTTTAATTCCTTATCCAGTTTGTCCAATATGGGAAGTCGCGTCATAGAAAATTTATCTCAAGAAAAATATTATTTTATTATTATTTACCCTTGGGCCTTTTAACACTAAAATCATTTTTGGTTATTTTTTAAAAGTTTTTAAGGGGTGTAATTTAAGTATGCAGAGAATAGTATGTTGGATCTGGTATGCTAACCTTAAAAATTTTCCTAAATCATTTAAATGAAACCCCTTAGATAGAAAAGGCAACTTATTGTATGGGTTGAATTGCTTTTCGGTCAACATAAATTTCCACCTTTGAAATTTAAGGAGCAACTTGCCTTAAAATCTTGACTTATAAAAAAATAAATGGATAGAATCCAAAATTATCTTAAGCAGCTCCTTAATTTTAACAACAGAGGTAGCAGAGAGCTTCGTTAGTTCTTGCTTTTGGATAATGGGTTAGAGAAATCCTTCTAAAACTTTAAAAAAACAATGGTTATTTATCGCTTTTGTCCGATGCTTTTTTAGGTCTTAAAAAGCTGAAAAAATTATACCAATAGTTCTAATGAGAGAAGCTAAGGATTTATTCAGACTGAGCAGGTATTAACAGATAAAATTAAAAGGTTTTTTAATAGCTTGACTTTTGGCGATGATTGATCCTAATTCATTCCGGTTTTCCATAGACCGTGGCGGTACTTTCACCGATATTTATGCAGAAGTACCTGGTGAGCCTGGATTTAAAGTTTTAAAGCTCCTTTCAGAAAACCCGAAACGATATCTTGATGCGCCTATCGAGGGGATGCGTCAAATTATTCAAGAAGTTACTGGTAAACCTATTTCTTCGGAAAACTTACCTTCCGAGTTAATCGAATGGGTTCGTATGGGTACCACCCTTGCGACCAACGCCTTCATTGAAAGAAAGGGAACGAGGACTGCGCTCGTTATTACAAAAGGCTTTCGTGATTTGCTTCAGATAGGAAAGCAAAATCGTCCTAAAATCTTTAAGTTAAAAATTGAAAAACCTTGTCCCATTTATGAAGCGGTTCTTGAAATAGATGAGAGAGTTCGTATTCTTCCTGCAAATGAAGTGGAGGTTTTGCGTGAACCAGATGTTGTAGATATAAAAGAGCAGCTATCCAAAATTCGACAATGCGGGGTCGAAAGTCTGGCGATTGTTTTCATGCATGCTTATGTCTTTCCAGATCATGAGAAAATTGTAAAAGCATTGGCGCAAGAATGTGGATTTAAAAATATTTCTCTTTCCAGTGAAGTTCTTTCCCAAATCAAATTTGTAGACCGTGGCCAAACCACTTGTCTTGATGCCTATTTAAACCTGCCTATACAAAATTATTTAAAAAATTTTAACCAGATATTTTCAAAAAAACCTTTGTTTGTTATGCAATCCGATGGAGGAATGGTGGAACCTGATTCTGTTTTTGGTTGTCGCGTTTTACTATCAGGTCCTGCTGGAGGTGTTGTGGGCTATGCACAATCCGTTTACGAAAATTGTGGTAATCGCCCGATTATTGGGTTTGACATGGGAGGAACTTCCACTGATGTTTCACGGTTTGGTGGGGAATATGAATGGAGTTATGAAAATGAAATTGCTGGAGTGCCGGTTCAAGTGCCGCAATTAAATATCGTTACCGTTGCGGCTGGTGGTGGGTCTCGATTATTTTTTGAAAATGGAATGTTTCAGGTGGGACCTGAATCTTCTGGTTCCTATCCTGGTCCTGTCTGTTACCGCAACGGGGGCCCTCTCTCCCTCACCGATGCCAACTTGGTTTTAGGTAGGTTGCCGAATTTTCCAAAAGTATTCGGAGAAAAAGGTGATCAAGCCCTTGATAAAGAAAAAGCGCTAAAATCGTTTAAAGAACTGTCAGAAGATATTTCCAAAGAAACCGGGCAAATAAAAACAATGGAAAAAACCGCTCTAGGTTTCATTGAAGTCGCTAATGGAAATATGATCCGTCCCATTCATGAAATCTCAACAGCTAGAGGCTTTGATATTCGTGATCATGTGCTCGCTTGTTTTGGTGGTGCAGGGGGACAGCATGCTTGTGCCATAGCAAAATCCCTTGGAATAAAACGAGTTTTTGTTCACCGATTTTCAGGAATCCTTTCTGCCTATGGGATGGGCCTTGCTAACACCACTGTCGAAAAACAAGAAACAGTTTTCTTTGAAATAAGTGAAGACATTCCTAATGAACTTATTTGCAAAATTGAAGAGTTGGCTGAGTCAGTTCGTGAGGAAATGGACAGCAAGAACGAAATGGAAGTTGATGTGCAAAAGTTTTTAAACATAAGGTTGGAGGGCTCTGATACGACATTAATGGTTCGCCTGATACCAGAAAAAAACATAGTAGAAGAATTTAAAAGAAACTATCAAAGGGAGTTTGGGTTTAATCCAAGGGACAGAAAGATTCAGGTACAAGACATTCGAGTTCGCGGGGAAGGAAAATTACCAAAACCCGTAAAAACAAAAATCAGTAAGAAATATAAACAGGTTCAGCCTGTTTCCATTCATCAATGTTATTTTGAAGATAGTTGGCTAGACACTCCAGTTTATAAAGGCGAATTCCTGGGGGCAGGAAATATGCTTTTGGGCCCAGCAATAATTTTACAAGAAACATCTACAATTTTGATAGAGCCTGATTGTAAGGCTAAAGTGAATAACTATGGTGATATTGAAATTGAAGTAGGGCAACTTAAAGAAAAAAGTAAGAGTGTGAATTTAGATCCCGTGCAACTTGCTTTATTTGGTTCGCGTTTCATGTCGATTGCAGAACAAATGGGGCGTGTCCTGCAAAGAACAGCTGTTTCTATCAATATCAAGGAAAGATTGGATTTTTCCTGCGCAATATTTGATCCCGAAGGTGGTCTGGTTGCTAATGCTCCTCATCAACCTGTGCATTTAGGGGCAATGGGAGATGCCGTAAAAAAACAGGTTGAACTAAATGGCATAAATCCGGGGGAAGTTTGGATGACCAATCATCCGGAAGTTGGTGGTAGTCATTTGCCCGATATAACGGTAATAACTCCTGTGTTAAAGGATGGCAGGCCAATTTTTTTTGTAGCAAATAGGGGGCACCATACAGACGTTGGTGGTATTACTCCTGGTTCCATGCCGTCCTTTTCAAAAACTTTGAAGGAAGAAGGTGCCTGTATAAAAACTTTTAAACTGGTTCAAGGTGAAGAGTTTCAGGAAGAGAAGATTAAAAGTATTTTACAAAAGGCGGGTGCGCGTTCCCTTTCTGATAACATTTCTGATCTTAAAGCGCAGTTGGCTGCTAACCAAAAAGGAATTGTCCTTTTAAATGAATTGATCGAATCGCATTCTTTAAGGGTAGTCCAGGCTTATATGCAGCATTTGCAAGATAACGCAAGTAATAGTGTTCGTGCGTTATTAAGATCACTATGCGGTGATAAAGATAAAATACAGTTTTGGGCAAAAGATTTTTTAGATAACGGTAGTGCGATTCATTTGAATTTGACGGTTAAAAAGAAAACAGGGGAATGCTTATTTGATTTTTCTAAAACTTCGAAGCAATTGTCGGGAAATCTCAACGTTCCTAAAGCCGTGACGCGTTCTGCGATTCTTTATTGCCTGCGTTGCCTAATTGATAGTGATATCCCCTTAAATCAGGGGTGTCTGAATCCCATTAAAATATTAATCGAAGAAGGATCCTTACTTTCACCGACTCAAGATGCAGCGGTGGTCGCAGGCAATGTGTTGACTTCACAACGTATTGTTGATGTGATTTTTAAAGCGTTGGGTAGTTGTGCAGCTTCACAAGGTTGTATGAACAACTTCACTTTTGGTAATGAAATGTTTGCCTATTATGAGACAATCGGCGGCGGTGCAGGGGCAGGCCCAGACTGGCATGGTCAGTCTGGTGTACACTCGCATATGACCAATACTAGAATCACCGATCCAGAAGTGTTCGAAAAACGCTACCCTGTTCTACTCCGCGAATTTTCAATACGCAAAAACTCTGGAGGCAAAGGAAAATTTACCGGTGGTGACGGACTCATAAGGGAAATAGAATTTCTTGAACCGTTAACCGTAACGATTCTTTCCGAGAGAAGAGTATTTGCTCCTTACGGATTAAACGGCGGTGAACCTGGTGCAAGGGGAAAGAACCTTAAGATTACGAAAGATGGCACTGAAAGCGACCTAGGTGGTAAAAACACATTCCAAGCTGAACCCGGCGACCGCATCCGCATTTTAACTCCAGGCGCAGGTGGAGTGGGCTAAAGGTTTTGATATTCTTTTTCCTTGGGCAAATCCAGTTGTGGGGCACGCGGCATAACAGGGTTAACGGTTGCCCTTGCTTTTTTGCTTATCCCGCCAGAGGATGAGCCAGTGTTGTAATAGTTTGATAGGTTGTGTGCCACGAAACTTTCGGCGTTTGATTTTGGGTAATGCGTCGTGTTGGAGCTTAGCTATGACGGTTGAACCGACGGCTTCTTCTATGACTACTCCGCGTTGAGCGTGTTCCAGCTTTTTTGATTCGCAGACTCCTCGAAATGCGACTACCATTCGACAGTCTAGAGGTCGGTCTTCATATACCTGACAGGCTCCTTCATCATTTAGAAATGGGCAAGGTTGATTTATTACTAGTCGATGCCAGTCTACCTGATCAAGGTTTTTCCCTGACTGAATTACTTCATCCACCTTTTTAATAGTTCGATGCGACTTTTCAATAAGCTTATTAAGGTCAATACCTTTTTCTTCGGTATTTTTTAGGATGCCGTCCCATTCTATTTGCGTGCAGGTCACTCCAGTATGGCAGCAATTATCGCAACCACGGTGACATTGTAAAGGTGGAATTCCTTCGTGATACACTTTTTCAAGATGTTTCCAGAACATTCTTAGGGCGGAGGTTTTTTCCAGTTTTGCCCTGTCCTTAGAAAACTCGACTAAGTTTTCATATGCCTGTTGAATTTGGTTTTCTGGAAATTTGTGTTGCAGAAATTTGCCTAGTTCATCGGTATGAGTCATACCGTAAATGAACATTCCATTTTGATCAGTTTGCAGGGACATTTAAATAAACTGAAATATATCTATTGCTGGCCGGTGCTTTTTGTTTTAGCAACGTATTTCATTTGCAGTTCATAGATTAACTGTTCCAGCAGTTTGTTTTCCTCTGCATTGAGATTATTTTTCGTTTTTTCTCTTAACATAGTGAGCATATCAATGGTCTGATGAACGGCTGGTAGGTTAGTTTCTGTTTTACCTGTTTCCGGATCAGCGATGTCTCCTAAATGGTAAAATGCTGAGGAAGTTAACGACATTATAAATGTTGAAAAATCAATCTGAAAAGGTTCCTGGGGTTGGTTTTCCTTGCCTGTCTCAGTGGGGGATACGCTTTCTTGTGGGTCGTGGGTTTCAGCTTCTTCCTCTGAAAGTTGCGAAGACCGGCTGTCTTTAATTACGAATCCTTCTCCTTCAGCTTTATCGTCGTCACTCATAATTCGCCTTCTCTAAAAAAATTAAGGATTTTTCTCATCACCCACCAGAAGCGTAACCGAAAAACCCAATACGAACATAATGAGCCCCAGCATTAAGGATAAATATCCTTTCCCTTCAATAAACTCCATGTAAGATTTCCCTAGTATTGGCCATTGCCGGATGATGCCAACAATTACAAAAATCAAGCCAAGACCAAACAAAACTTTTTTAGTCCATTGGACGCTTTGTGCCTTGTATTCAGAATCAATTTCTTGTGACATAAGGGTTAGGGCAAGTCTTTTGAGTATTGATTGCTAACTGTGGAGGGTTAGCCTTTGCAATGCAATGAGCTCGCTAGATGTTAGCAAATGGCTGATTTCATGTCAAAATATTAGTGCTGTTTTCCCTATTTTGATAAAATTGCGGTATGAAATCCGGCCCTTTAACTTTTTCTATCAAAAAAAAGTTTCAATACTTGCCGTTTGTTTGAGCTCTTCAATATAGCTCGCTACCTGTTTTTTAGCCTCTTCAAGAAATAAATGTTTTTGAATCCCCGGTTTCATTTCATCAAAAGTTGCCAGTTCGGGTGGTTTCTTTTCTATCAGTTGAATTACATGAAACCCAAATTTAGTTTTTATTTTCTCTGAGATTTCACCTGGATTTAATTTTTCTGCCGCTTCATCGAAACTTTCATCAAAAATTCCTTTATAAATATAATCCAGATCTCCTCCTGTTTCTCTTGATGATTCATCGTCAGACTGATTTTTTGCAAGCTCTTTAAAGTCGGCACCTTTTTTAAGCTCTTCAATTACTTTGTCGATTTTTTCTTCTGCCATCCGCGCAAAAAACTCCTTGTTTTTTTTAAGTTCTTTTATGGTTTGGTTTCGTAATGCTTCGGGTGGAAAATATGCTGCGAGTATATGACGTGCGTGATAGGCTTCGGGTCTCTGAAATTTTGATTTGTTTTCCTCGTAATATTTTTTCACATCTTCATTAGAGATGTTGATCTTCCCTTTTATCTGTGCATTGAGAAGCTGACGAGCGTTCAAATCAATCTGCATTGACTTTTTAATATCCTCTAGGTTGATATTTCGGGTCTTTAGAGCATTATTAAACTCATCCCCAGAGGAATAGGCTGAACGAAGAGACTCAAGCTCTGTTTCTATCATTTTATTATCTAATACTAATTTTTCTTTTTTTCCTTGTTGATTAATAAGTTCTCGCACAATTTCTTTTTCTATTAAGTCTTTTACTATGCTGGTTTTTTCTTTTATCGTAAGAGGGCGATTGATTTTTTTGATTATCTGGCTTAGTCGGAACTGAATGTATTTGGATTCAATGTCAACCCCATTGACGCGGGCAACCAATTTAGGGATTTCGATATTAAGTTTTGATGTCGGGCGTGTTTGTGCCGAAATTGAACCTGTGAATGCTATTGAATAAATAAAGCTAAGAATTAGAACGTAAAAAAGAAAACTGAAACGGATTTTCATGGGTCTACTTACTGAAATGTTATTAAAATTAAATTTAAGTGAGAATATCACCCATAAATTTTAGTTGCAACACCTCAAATTGACTGCTTCTCAAGGCTATGGGAAAACTTAACGTTATATGACTTCAAAATTGAAAATTAATTTTATTGCCTACGCCTGCTTGTTTGCTTCAGGTATGGCTACTTTGGTTTACGAACTTATTTGGTTTCGTTATTTAACTCTTGTTTTTGGAGCAAGTTTATATGCTTTAAGTGCAGTTTTATGTGCTTTTATGCTTGGTCTAGCATGTGGATCTTGGTTGATGGGGCGGTTTCTCGCAAGGGTTGGTGTGTCGAAGAAATTGATTTTATGGTATGGCCTTTTTGAGGGATTGATCGGTTTATACGCTTGGTTTTTCCCATTTGGCTTGGAATTATTAGAGAAAATTTATCCTTTGGTATTACCTGCAGATGGTCAGACGGGGCTCGGACTTCATGTCATGGAATTTGTTTTTGGCACTTTTTTGATGTTGCCCGCTACTTTATTAATGGGTGCTACGCTACCCTTATTAGGTTGCTGGGCGGTTGGTACTGACAAGGACCAGGTTTTTTCAAGGTTATCAAGTTTGTATGGGTGGAATACCATGGGCGCTGTTTTTGGTTGCCTGTTCACACAGTTTTTTGCAATACGTTTTTTGGGTGTTCAAGGTGCTATTTGGATTGGAATTTTATTAAATGCTTTGGTTTTTTTTGTGTGCTTTGTTGGAGTGCGATTTTTAAGTCAAGTAGAATTCCGCTCCAATATACGACAAAAATTAAAAACATCAGTTGTTCAAGAAAAACTTACACCAACAATAGTATTTTTGATTTTTATGATGTTTGCATATTCAGGGATGGCAGCTCTTTCGAGTGAAATTTTATGGACACGAATTTTAGTTTTTCCGATGGGAACAACGCTATTTTCTTTTGCGTTGATACTTGCCACCTTTTTATCGGGAATTGCATTTGGAAGTTTAATGGCAAGGAAACTATTGGGGGAATCAAATTGGGTTTTAAAATTTTTGTTGATCGAGATTGTTATTGGCTTGATTTGTATTGGAATTCTTCCTTTGCTTGAAAACTTGACAGAATGGACTGCGCTAGCGGACCAATTTTTTTATAGTTTAGAAAACTCGCCTGGAAAAACACTTTTTATAAGGTTTCTATTTGCCTTCGGATTGATGTTTGTTCCCACGTTTTGTTTTGGTTTGCTATTTCCTCTTGCTAACCATATTTATTCTCAGCATTTGGAAAGTGTAAGTAAAGCGATTGGCAATGCTTATTCAATAAATACATTTGGAGCAGTTGTGGGAACTATCCTGACGCCCTTTGTATTTATTCCCCTATTTGGTATTCGTTTGTCAATTTATCTGATCTATGCGGTGTTAATTTTATTTGGAATTTTTGTTTTGGCAATATATAGAAATCAAAAATTTACTTGGACTTCCATTGCTTTGATTACTACTTTCATCTTTTTATTAATTGGAAAAACGTTAATTGTTCCTAGTATAGAAACCGGACAATCGGGGGTCCATAACTTAGCCCGACTGGAAATAAATGTTCCTAAAGATAGATTAAGGCTTTTAGATTACAAAGAAGGAGAATTTTCTACAATCAGTGTCGTTGAAGACAGGAAATCAGGTGCGCGAACCATTTATCTGGATGGTTTTAGTACAGCTACGGTTTCCAGATCTTTTTCAGGCAGTACTTATATGCAGGCTATGGGTTTTGTTCCCATGGCCATTCATCCCGCCCCTAAAAATGTTCTCGTTATAGGTTTTGGTACTGGAAATACATTGGGAATTGCTTCCCTTTTTCCAAACGCGAATGTTCACGGTGTGGAGATTGATAGAAATGTTTTGGAGTTTTCTAAATGGTTTTTGGATTGGAATCATGATGTGTTGCAGCGTCCTAATACAAAAATCTTTGTGCAGGATGGACGGGCTTTTTTGCGTTGGTCAAAAACTCGTTATGATGTGATTATCATAGAGCCAATGTCACCATTGCAGGCGGGTGTGGTTAATCTATACTCCAAAGAATTCTATGAATTGGCTCTAAACCGTCTTGAAAATGATGGGATTCTGGTTCAATGGCTTCCCTTGCATTTAGTGGGGTCTGAGGATGCCAAATCAATTATTCATACTTTTAAAAATGTGTTTCCGAAATTTTCGGTCTGGAACAGTTTTTTAACTCGCATTGTTCTATTGGTAGGATCACGTGAACAGATGATTATTGATAAGAATTTGTTCGAGAAAAAATTAGAAAACCCTGAGCTTAAAAAGGTGGCGGAAGAAATGAAGGTGATGTCTTTTCTGGATTTTGCAGATTTCTTTCTCACCGATGGAGGTTATTTGTCTGGTTTTTTGGAAAATGCTGAAGAGATATCCGATGACAAGCCTCTTCTCGAATTTTCCAAGGTATCTTTGTTACCACCAATGCAATGGGAAACAGATGAAAGCTTTTTAAATATTTTGCGTCACAGAGTTTATCAAAAGCCTCCTGTAAAAGGATTAAGTAGTACAGAGCAAGATGCTTTTGATCGTAATTTACAATTGAGAACAGCGCAAAGGCTCGGTGTGTTTTCGCGACGATACCAAGGCCCAGGAGCACAATTGTTTGCAGCTAAAAATTATCTAGAGGGTTTGAAAGCTATGAATATTTATTTTGAAAACCACAAGAAACCTTTAGTTCATTTGGATGATGCTAGGTGGCAAAGATGATAGGTCTTTTGAAACCCAGCCGTTTTTATAAAGTTTTTATTTTATTGTGTTTTCTCTTGATTTTTATTGGGTCTTCAGCTTATGCCCTTGAACCCATTCATCACGAATTAAAGATCGCTTTTCAACCTTTGACCTCAATGATTCGAGTTCAGGATAAGATTTCTATAAAGACAACCGATACCAATTGCGATTCTTATAGCTTTTATCTTCATGCAGGAATGAAAGTTGAGGAAGAAGAAACTTCGATTGGTTGGATGTTTTCTGTTGAAAGCTTGGTGTCAGGTAGTCCCTATCTTCAAAAAATTTTGATACAGAAAAAATCTGGAGAAAACTGTCCAGAAAAAATATTTGTTAAACTGCATTATTCAGGG
>CAYYIR010000001.1:33333-35050 GCA_964471995.1 uncultured Nitrospina sp.
AACTTGCAAATAAATATATCCAAACAGCAAAATATTATATCGATTTTTATAGCAAATTATTAGGCTCCTATCCTTATTCTAAATTTGCTCTTATTGAAAATCTAGAACCAATAGGTTTTGGCATGCCTTCCTTTACCTTAATGGGATCACGAATCATACGGTTCCCTTTTATTCTTCATTCTTCTTTTCCACATGAAATTCTGCACAATTGGTGGGGTAATGGAGTATTTATAGATTCTAGTTCTGGCAACTGGTCAGAGGGTTTGACCACCTATCTTGCTGATCATTTGTTATTGGAGTTAAAAGGCAAGGGCGCCCAATATAGATTTCAGGAGATGTTGAAATACTTGAGTTATGTCAACAATGCTAATGAATTTGCTGTAAACAAATTTTCTCACCGTGAGAGTATGGCTTCGCAGGCTATCGGTTACGGAAAGTTGATGATGACTTTTCATATGTTACGAAATCAATTGGGCAAAGATTTATTTTTGCAAGGCTTAAAGAAGTTTTACAAGGATTTTAAATACCGATATGCAGGTTTTGAGGAAATAGAGAAAACTTTTGAAGCGATTTCGGGTGAAAAACTTGATTGGTTTTTTGATCAGTGGATTGAACGAAAGGGTGCTCCAGAGTTTGAATTGTTAGATGCATCGTATGAGCCTAGAAAGGGTGGTTATAATCTTTTTATCGAGATAAAACAGAAAACCCCAATTTACAGGTTAAATTTACCCATAGCTATTTGGAAAGAAGAGATGAGTTTTCCAGAAATTCACCATTTGAATTTTGATCAACCCAAACAAAAATTTCACTTTCAAATAGCCAAGAAACCAAAAGCAGTTCGGCTAGATCCTTATAGTGAGGTTTTTCGAAAATTAGATATCAAAGAAGTACCTGCTAGTATTGGGCAGACTTTTGGCGCTGCCCAGGCTGCTATTGTTCTCCCAACTACTGAGACAAAAGAGCTTTTGAATGGATATCTTAAGTTCTCAAAATTTTTAATTGAAACGGAAAATATAATTCAACCTGTCTTAAAGAATAAGAAGGGCTATTTGTCTTCTAATGTAAGTTTTTGGGTGTTTGGAAAAAGTAATGAGATGGGGCAGAGACTATTACCAGTCTTAAAAAAAAATGGAATTGATTTGAAAGACAATAGTTTTGTTTTAAAAGAAGGTATATATCCACTAAAAAACCATAGTTTTATTTTTACTCTGCCTCGACGTGAAAATGAGAATACTACTATTACGTGGTTAATTGCTTCATCCGAAGAGAGTATTCATGGTTTAATGCGCAAATTACCGCATTATGGAAAATATGGATATTTGGTTTTTAAAGGAAAAGAGCCTAAAAATTTAGTAAAAGGTTCCTGGAGGTCAAATCCAATAGGCTTGCAAAAAATATTCAGTGATGGAAACTTTTCATTACCTTCACCATCTTCTTTGATAAATTTTCGACCTATAAGATCAAATTAGCATTATCAAGGTGGGTTGTTTGAAAGAAATGAGACATGGTTTGCTTTCTGATTCGCGGGCAACTCATAGCTCCTTTTTTATTTTAAACCTTAATTTGTTTATTTTTGTTAAGCGCTGCTGCTAACCTTTAGATTAGTAAAATTATGTCTATTATAGGTTCTAAAAAACTGGATTTAATATTTAAACTGCTGATTGGGTTAGACCTGATTGTGATGCTAATTATTTTTATTCATGCTCGTGTTTGGGAG
>CAYYIR010000002.1:0-27393 GCA_964471995.1 uncultured Nitrospina sp.
TTGCTGCTTCTTTGCAAGAAGTAACTGAAGAAATAATGTTGAAGATGGCTCGTCATATTCGTTATTTGACCGATATGAAGAACCTGTGCCTGGCAGGAGGGGTTGCCTTAAACTGCGTTGGCAATGGCAAAATTCTAAAAGAAAAAATTTTTGAAAAAATATGGGTACAACCTGCTGCCGGTGATGCAGGAGGTGCTTTGGGTGTTGCGCTTTGCATTTGGCATCAAATAATGGGAAACAATCGGTTAACCAATGGTAAAGATACTATGAGAGGTGCTTATTTAGGCCCTCATTTTAAAGAAAGTGAAATTAAAAATTTTCTTGATAGCAATGAAATACCATATCGCCAATTAAATGAAAGTCAGTTAACTAAAGTGGTCTCCTCTGATTTGCAGAAAGGAAAGGTAGTGGGCTGGTTTCAGGGTCCAATGGAGTTCGGCCCACGCGCACTTGGTGGTAGAAGTATCATTGGCGATCCACGTAATCCTGAAATGCAGTCAACTATGAACCTGAAAATCAAATATCGCGAATCATTTCGCCCTTTCGCCCCTTCTGTATTAGCAGAAAAAGTAAATGAGTGGTTTGAAATGGATGAAGAAAGTCCTTACATGCTAATGGTCGCAGGTGTTCGAAAAGATAAGCGAATATCCATGACAAAAGAGCAAAATAAACTTTTTGGGATCGATTTGCTAAACGTTCCCAGATCACAAATTCCTGCTATCACCCATGTTGACTATTCAGCCCGAATTCAAACCGTACATAAAGATACCAACAAACGATATTACGACTTAATCAAAGAATTCGAAAAAGAAACCCAATGCGCTGTACTAATTAACACCTCCTTTAATGTGCGTGGAGAACCTATTGTATGTACTCCAGAACAAGCCTACCGCTGTTTTATGCGTACGAAAATGGAGACTCTAGTGCTAGAAAACTTTATCATTGATAAAAAAGATCAGAAACAACATGAAGTGGATAACAACTGGAAAGAAGAGTTTGAACTCGACTAGCATTAACCTGTCTTAGGGAACAGGTCAAAATTCAAATATTCTAATCAACAACAATACGCTTGTTTCTATCGTTCGCTAAATTTTCTCACAGAATTACTTTGCCTATTTATGCTAAAACAAAATTTGTGTTCTTTACTCTAGCCGTCTTGGCTGTTTATAGCTATGGTTGGAAGGTAACAGAAATTAATTTAAGCGCCCTTTTTCGTGACTTTAATTTAGTAAAACCCCTTGCTAAAGAGCTTATCCAACCAGACCTGTTCTCAAGAAAAAAACAAAGCCAAACAAAAGAAACTGAATTTTTTCTTGAAGGAAATTTCTCTCTACAGGCACATTCCGATAATCATACGCAAAATAAAAACCTAATTTTATCTCAAAATTCAGGAGCAATTGGTGACCAACTAACGATAGAAGGTATTGATTTAAAATCAGATTCTGAAGGAATACTATTCTGGGTCAATGAAATAGAACAAGAGTTTCCACTGGGAAAATTTAAAACAGATTCTATGGGCAATTTTAGAAAAAAAATTACCGTTCCACCGAGCGCACGGGGAAACCGACAAATCGTGAGAGCAGTTGTAATTTGGGAGGAAGGTTCCTTACAGGTAAGCGAAACTTTAAGTCTGACTTTTGAAAAAATGGTAGAAACCTTATTTCTCGCTTTGATGGCCACTACCTTCGCTGTTTTCATCGCAATTCCTTTAAGCCTTTTAGCCTCCCGGAATTTGATGACAGGAAACTTACTAGGAACTCTTATCTACTATGTTGTTCGAACAATTCTCAATTTATTGCGCTCTATCGAGCCATTAATAATGGCTATCCTGTTTGTAGTTTGGGTAGGGATTGGTCCTTTTGCAGGGGTTCTAGCCTTAGGGGTACATTCTATTGCCACTTTAGGTAAACTCTTTTCCGAACAAATTGAAAGCATCAACAAAGGACCTGTTGAAGCAATCAAAGCAGTCGGAGCAAAACCTCTCCAAGTGGTAATGTTTGGAGTTTTGCCTCAGGTAATCCTACCTTTTCTAGCATTGAGTTTTTATCGTTGGGATATAAATGTACGAATGTCTACGATTATTGGCTTTGTTGGCGGAGGTGGAATTGGTTTTCTTTTACAACAATGGATCAATCTTTTGAAATACAATGAAGCAGGAACAGCATTATTTGCCATTGCACTCGTTGTTATTACACTAGATACTCTAAGCTCTAAAATACGCGAGCAAATTCGCTAACTTTGTTAACACCAGGCAATAGGGAACATAACTCGATGAAAAGATACTACGCAGATTTACCAGTTATCAAACCCTAGAAGCAAAAAATTTTCCTGCCGATAATGTGATATTTATTTTCTCCGGGGAAAACTAGGGGGAGCGAGTTTGTTAAATATTTTGATGAATTGCTTGCCAGATTCAGGAACTTTTCTAACTTGTCCTGTTAATAAGATTTCTTTTGCAGTATAGGGATGACCGTAATATGCAAGATTGGCATCTGCGTCTGGAGCAATAACAGTCCCTTTTAAAGAAATCCCACTAAAAATTCCTTTGCTCCTGGAATAGGAATAAATTTCTCCCTGCATAAAAACATCTGCAGAAGCCTCAGCATGTCTTCCTACAGGGCCAGCTGAAATAGCTATATCACCTCCTAATGTAAACTTTTCGCTCAATAGCCCTTCAATACCTCTCTGAGACATAACAAGAAGAATCAGATCAACCGCTTCGGCTCCAATTTGAAAACCCAAACTTGCACCCGTTGTATATAAAAAAGCAGGTGGGCCCCACTCTCCTAATTTTGCGGAACGGACAGATGCAATCCCTTTTCCATAGCGAGCTCCCACAAAAAAACCTCCCTTAAACATCGTGGGGAAAACAATTATAGCCTTAGCCTTGGAAATCAGATTCATAGGGATATTTTGGTCGGGGGACTTCTGAATCTCTTTCAACACCATTTGTGATGTGCGAAGTATTTTCCTCTGCTTGTTGCCATCGCCCTCGGCCCAAACTCCCTGAGAAACTAATAATATTAAAATGATAGACAAAAAAATTTGTTTCATTTGACCTCCATATTATTTTTCTAAGTCTAACTATAAGGAATTCATATTTTTATTTCAACCATCAAGAAGTTATGAGAAATTAAAATAAACTTTGCTCTTTTTAATTTAGCACTCTACCATGCTTTTTGATGATAAAAGAAAACGTAGAAAAAATATTAGGCTTCGACGGCACACTTGCTCAAAAACTGGATGGATTTGAGTATCGACCTCAGCAATTAGAAATGGCACAAGCTGTTGAAGAAGCTTTCAACAAAGCCCAACACCTTATTGTAGAGGCCGGAACAGGTACTGGAAAAAGTTTAGCTTATCTGATTCCCGCGACTCTTTGGGCAATAGCAAACAATAAGAAAGTAATAATTTCTACTTACACCAAAACCCTACAACAACAGATCCTTAAATACGATATTCCCTTTGTTCGGGAAAAACTCGGTATTCCATTTCGTTATGCCCTTTGTATGGGGAATGAAAACTATCTTTCTTTACGCAGGCTAAAGCGTTCTACACAATTAGGGCTATTTAATAAGGCAGAAGAAGAGAAACAATGGAATGCAGTATTTAATTGGGCTGGCAAAACAGAAACTGGATATAGGCAAGACCTATCTTTTGAAGTTATGCCTCAGGTCTGGGAAGAAGTAGGAAGGCAAAAAGATCTTTGCCTTGGGAAAAATTGTGAAACTTACTCTTCATGTTTTTACTTTAAAGAACGAAAAAAATGGTTTAGTGCCCACTTACTCATAGTGAATCATCACCTCTTCTTTGCAAATGTTGCCAACTCAGGAGCAGTACTACCTCAGTTTGATGCAGTAGTATTTGATGAAGCACAGAATCTGGAAGAAGCTGCCACTCAATTTTTAGGTCTTGAGATTTCAAATTCCAAAATTTTATATTTTTTGGACCGACTACATAATCCACGGACAAAAAAAGGGTTGTTGACAAGATTAGATCATGCTCTGGTCCCGCATATAAGAAAGTTGGCAATAACCGTTCGCCAATCGGTGGAAGCATTTTTTTCTAATTGCATCGAAGAATACGGAAAAGAAAATAATGTTTTTCGTTTTTATAAACCTCCCGCCCTAGATAATAAAATTTATATACCCTTAGAAGCACTTCGAGAAGGACTAAAATCCTTAGAAGCAGGTCTGCAGTCCGAAGAAGACAGAGTCGATGTTGCAGCAGCAGCTGAAAAATGTTTTGAATTTAACAATACTATTTCAGCAATACTTAATCAAAATATGAACGGGTATGTTTACTGGATTGAAATTTTAAAGCGGACACGATTTTTAAGAATTATATTACGTGGTGTGCCGATCCATGTTGCGGAAGAACTTCACACCCAAGTTTTTGATAAGCTCGACCGTATAATTATGACTTCAGCTACATTAACTACTCAAAAAAGATTTGAATTTATTAAAGAACGCTTAGGGTATGAACCTAACGAAGAATTATTACTTGATTCTCCCTTTGATTACGTTAATCAAACCTTGCTTTATGTCCCAAAAGATCTCCCTGAACCAGGAAGCGAAATCACACATTATATTCAAGAAATTTCAAATCAATGTCGGAAGCTTGTCTTAGCCGCTAGTGGAAAAACATTTATTCTTTTCACTAGTTACTCACTTCTCAACCAAGTTTATGAAAAATTAGATGATGGGGGACTCCCATTCCCTTTAATTCGGCAAGGTGATTTACCTACAAATTTAATGATTGAAAGGTTTAAAGAAAAACCTTCTGTAATTTTTGGAACTAATTCCTTCTGGCAGGGGGTAGATATACCAGGGGAAGCATTGCAAAGTGTGATCATTACCAAACTACCCTTTGATGTCCCAAAAGAACCTCTAACCGAAGCACGCATCGAAGAACTTAAACGGCAACAAATTGACCCCTTCTCGCATTATCAAATTCCACGCGCTATCATTCAGTTAAAACAAGGCTTTGGAAGATTGATAAGAAAGAAAACAGATATTGGTGTTGTTTCTATTCTAGACTCGCGGATAAGCCGAAGAGGCTATGGGAAAAAATTTATTGCTTCACTGCCTTCATGCCCGGTGGTTACTGAAATCGAGGATGTAAAAAAGTTTTTCACCTGAGGCAGCATCGTGCTTGCTAGGGTTTAAATATTTGACAAACAAATAAGCTGGAAACCACTTCGAACCGAATCCAGCAAACAAGAAAAAATTTCGATTCTTATTTACTCAATTAGCGAAGCCAAAGTTAAGATGGAGGCGAATAAACAAAATTTGCTAGAATCGTTATTTTTTGGCGTTTAATATTTTCAGGGAAAGGATAAAAAGGCGCCGCCTCTTTTACAGCCTTTAGTGCCGCTAAATCAAGAATTTCATAGCCTGACTGGTCGACCAATTGTACCCCAATTAAATTTCCATCTTTTGAAATCCGAAATGTCAACGATAGATCACCAATAATACCTCTTCGTGCTGCATCAAAAGGATAAACCCATACTCTTTCTATCTGATGTTTAATGCGAGCAAAATAGGACGCGTATTTTTCCTCCTTTGTATCTAGTGATACGGGCTCATCATCATCCGAATCTTCGAAAGAATTTGTATCCAAAGAAGCGAATTGCTCTGCATTAAATCCATCTAAAAAAGCTAAGGTACTCCCCGCTCCAGAGCTTTTCTTAGTGGAAGATTTAGACTTCTCTAATTTTTTTTTGGTGATAGGTTTAAAATTTCCTATATCCGACTCAGGTAAGGAGTTTTTCTTGGTTTTTTGAAAAAGTTTGTTTTGGAGTTTCTTTTTAGTAGTAACGGCTCTTCTCGATCCGGTGCTCCCAATAATTCGTCTAGATTTTGGTACGATTGTTTTTTTTCTTTTGTAAGTTTTTTTAGGACTTTTTTTTTGATTAGAATGAGATCGATTGTCAAATTTGGCTAAAAGTTCTTCCCTGTCAGGCTTTTCTTTTTTTAATGGGGGTTTGGGAGCATCAACAATTTTGCCATATTTTGAATCCTGTTCTTTTTTGCTTTCAACATACTTAACCTGAATTGGGGGTGGCCCCTTAACTACTTTTTCCTGAACAGGAATTAACATATGAGCAATGACAAAGCTAATATGGAGACCCAAGGAAAGCAGAAGAAATCCAGATAACCGGGTTCTATCCAAAAGGCTATTTTTAAACCAGATTTTTTTTCTTTTACGCAAGGGCCAAACCTGAAAAAATACCATGCTAGGAGAAAAACATATCAAGGTATTATAACTTAGTTTTTGGCCTTATTTAGGCTTAGAAAATTACTATCAACAAGTTTTACTCGGCGTAGAATTGCCCTCAACCCAAGTTTTGCACTTCTGCTGATACCAAAGATAGGCATATCCCACTTCAGGTGCATTGGTGTTGGGAGAAACATAATTGCCTTTAGAATCAAAGGGGACATGATCCATTTTCAATGCTCTGTATATTTGGTTGAGATAAGCTGGAAAATTTTTGTACATAGGGATTTCCTTTTTTAAGAAAGGCATTTCCACGTCACGAAACTTTAAAAGTTTTTCACCAAACGGATGAATTTGCTCCAATCCTAATCCCTTCCCCTGATTACTCGCAAAATGGGTCAAGACCTCAAAATCTTCCCAGTCTTCCAAAGCATCCACATCCGAAACAAAGGAAGCGTCTTCATGCAGATTTGTAGTTATTGGAATGTTAAGTAAGTTGGAAATACTTTTTTGAAAATTTTTTCGCGACATTCCAAACTGATACTTATCTTCTGGACGAATTTTTTGAATTTTGGCTCGAAATGTAAAAATATGATCAAACAAATAGGGTAAGGCCTTGATCAGTCTTATTGGATTATTAAGAGCCATTTTTATTCCAGCATGAATAATTTGGCCATCTTTACGAAACGAATGGAGATAATCTATGATTTCGGATTCCATTCGTTCAAAATTTATAGGATATAAATTGGGCTCTTTTAGGTCGTGTAAATCTCTATCATGCCCATTTAGGATTCGGTAATGATAATTTCTTTTTATAAACTCAGAAGCTGGTTTCGTATTTAATTCCGGAAACATTTTTTGTCGTGAGTTCAGCCAAAGTACAATGTTATTTTCCCTATTACCTTTAAAACTCAAAACTTTTTCAAGGTCATATAAAAAAGGCAGATCACCTGGTTGGAATAAAACCAGTTCGTTATTGGAAAGAGAGAGCTTATTTCTGCCTAATTTTAAAGTATGAACGAGATTAAGGTATTCATCCTCTTCTTTTACAAAATGGATTTTTTTTCCATGAGAACCAACAGTATCCAGAAAACGATCCAGAACTCTCCGTACTTCATCCGATCCGACAACAACAATTTCTTTTAGGCTAGAGCATAATAAATTTCCTAATGAATAACACATGACTGGAATTCCATGAATCAAAAATAAAAACTTAAGGCGATCGATTTCATCATCTCTAGATCGAAGAATGAGGTGGCTAATCCCACTTTTACCTGCTTTTATTTCATCTTTTGCTTTTGCTATGCTTAAATTGTCAGCCAATTTGCGCGAATCGTATTTGTTGTGGCTGAAGCTGACAATGCACTTTTCAATCTGAATATTATTATTTGCAAATATCATAAAAAATAACTGCTTACTCGATTAGCAGATGGTATCAACCTATTATATGCGCTGTAATTGTTAAAAAAGCGCAGAAAATGTGGATTTCGATTCCTTAAAAACTAAGGAATTGCGATACGATTTCCATTTAAAACCCTATCCTATAATAATGCTTAGAATAACTCTAATAAACCTTTGAGAAAATTGACTTGATTTATATTTTTTAATAATCATACAATTGAAAGAACCTTAGAAATTTAATTTGGCAATGATCGTACCCATATAAAGTAAAGGGTTGGAGAACGATCAATTTAAGACCTTTTACTTGCTGTAGCCAGCTACAGTTTCTCTCTAAAATAAAGGATTTAGGAATGGGCGACAAGACTCACATTATTGAAATGATCGAACAGATGCTTGATGACACTCAAGATCAACCTCAATTGCAAGAAAAGGTTCTGGATTTGCGTGATGCCTTATTTCAAGCCCAGCAAATGGTAGAGCAGTATGATCAGAAAATAAAAACACTTGAAGAAGCGATCGAAAAACTAAAATCGCCAGCCCACCGCATTGGAACTGTCTTGAGCCAAGGCGAGGAAGACCTTATCCGTCTTGTATCAGGCGGCACGGAATACCAGGCAGCAGTACTCCCTGAGCTGATAAAGGAGGGAAATCTAAAAATCGGAGATCAAGTTGCCCTTAATGAAGGGTTTGTTGTCATTGCCAAATTACCTCTGCCAGATCACGGTCCTATGGCTAGAATCTCTGGAAAACTTCAAGGCGGACAATGGCTAGTGCAAGCTGCTTCGGGAAACACTGAAACTATTGCCGTAACGCATGCTGACTTGGATGCAGCCAACTTAAAAGAGGGTGAGGAAGTTTTTCTAGATGCCAACCAAAAGGTCATTCTTGGAAAACTTGCTAAACGCGAATCAAAATTGCTAGTCGAAGATGATTTTGAACAGGTGGAATGGTCGCAAGTAGGCGGACAAGAAAAAGTAAAGGAAGAAATCCGTAAGGTTCTTGAATACCCCTTATTACATGAAAATATTCTAAAAGAAATGGAATATCAGGTACCAAAGGGCTTTCTTTTTTATGGCCCGCCCGGCTGTGGTAAAACTCTAGTTGGAAGGGCAATTCTCACAGAGGTAATCAAAAAACTTTCGGAGCAAGAAAATTCAGAACTGGAAGGTCGTTTCATCCATGTAAAAGGCCCTGAAATCTTGAACATGTGGCTTGGTGAATCTGAAAGAAAAATACGCGAAATTTTTAAAAAGGCAAGGGACTACAAAGAAAAAGGCCAAGTACCTTTTATATTCATTGATGAAGCAGAATCTATTTTGGGAACACGTCAAGCTTGGAGAGGGTCCAACATCAGCAACACAGTAGTACCCATGTTTTGCGCAGAAATGGATGGCATCCAATCTCTTCGTGATACAGTGGTGATTCTGGCTACTAACCGTCCGGATTTAATCGATCCCGCTGTAATTCGCCCAGGAAGAATCGACAGAAAAATTAAAGTCAGGCGACCCAACCGAGAGGAATGTAAACAAATTTTGCGCGTTTACCTCAAAAATGGTTTGCCACGAGAATATGAAGACTTCGACAAAATGGCAGGACCGTTTCTAGATAACCTTTTTACTCGAAACCCAGAACAGGAAGTACTAGTAATGACTCTGCGGAGTGGTGGGAATAAAAAAATGTACTGGTGTGATTTTATTTCAGGAGCCGCCATTGAAGGTATTATAAAACGAGCCAAAGAACATGCTATCGAAAGAGCAATTGATGGTGAAAAATTATGTATAACAGTGGATGACCTAACAACCGCATTGAAAACCGAATTCAAAGAAGGAAGCCTATTACCTGCCGAGTCCAATTTAGAAGACTGGCTCCATCTTTTAGATATGGAATCAAAAAATGTAGTGCGCGTTCGAAAACCTAATGAATCCGATTCCGCTACAGAAAATACGATTCGTCGGTCTGTTATATGAAAGAGATCATCCCGCTTCTAGGCATTGAAACAGAATACGGCATTATCCGGGAAGATTTGGAAAACTCTGACCCTGTCGATGAATCCATGAAGCTTTTGAAAAGTTGCTCGCAAAAAAGTGTTGTAGGTAAATGGTCTTATTCCCAGGAAAACTCTCATCAAGATATGCGCGGTTTCAAAGTGCAGTCGCTTGCACAAGATGAAGAAGAAGATGCATTTTGTATTGAAGATAGAAAACGACCATACTCCTATCTAGAAATGAAATGTGACAGGGTGTTGTCAAATGGAGCTCGTTTTTATAATGACCACACTCACCCAGAATACAGCACGCCAGAATGCAGTTCACTTTTCTCCCTAGTAGCGCATGATGTGGCAGGAGAAAAAATTGTGGCAGAAAGCACTAAAATTCGAAATCAAGAGTTAGGCGATAAATCTGTTCAGATCTTTAAAAATAATACTGATTACAGCGGACATAGTTATGGCACGCATGATAATTATCTTATTCCAAGAAAAATTCCTTTCGACCATATAGTAAAAGGGCTGGTACCTTTTTTGGTCACTCGGCAATTGTATGCCGGAGCAGGAAAGATAGGTTCAGAAAATCCAAATTCAATTGGCTACAAGGGCCTGCAATTGGCCCAACGCTCTGATTTTATTGAAAAAATTTTGAGTATTGAAACTATGACCCAGCGCCCCATCATCAATACACGGGATGAACCGCACGCAATACGCAATAAATATCGGCGATTACATTTGATAATGGGTGATGCCAATATGTCTGCTTATGCCACAGCATTAAAAGTGGGAAGTACACGCCTTGTACTCAACCTTATTGCAAGCGGAGGAGCATTACCAGATATAGAACTGGAAAACCCAGTTGAAGATGTGCAAAAGGTTTCATTAGAAAAAAACAGAAATGCAAAACTAAAAAAAACCTCTGGTGACTCGATTACAGCATTAGAGATCCAAGAAATTTATCTGGAGGCCATTGAAAAAAATTTCTCAAATCAAAACAAAGAGTGGAGTTGGATCATTCAAGAATGGGGAAAAACTCTTAAAGATTTTAAACACAGCCCAGAAAAGTTGTCTAATAGAATCGATTGGGCCATCAAAGAAAAACTTTTCTTGGAATTTATGGAATCTGAAAGTTTTAGCTGGGACGATCCCATGTTACAAAGTCTGGATCTCGAGTATCATAATATTGATCCCGATCGAGGTTTATATCGAGGACTAGAACAGGAAAATCATGTTTATTCCTTACTTACTGAAGAAGAAATCAATTGTGCCATAGAATGTCCTCCAGTAGGAACTCGTGCAAAAATTCGTGGCGATGCTGTCAATAAAGAAAGTGAAAAAATAAAAAGTATCCATTGGACAGGAATTGAATTTAAAAACGGTGATTTGGTCGACTTAACTGGCGTAATTAGCAAGGAAGACGTAGAAAAAACTCATTCGGCGAGCTATTAGTTTTTTCATATACGGAGATAAAATCAAGAATGGGATACAAGGAGAATTGAAATATGTTTGAAGAGCCTTATCGCTGGATGGAAGCAGTATCTACGCGTCATAACTATGTGCAGGAAAAACTGAAAATGGGGCAACCTGTTTTATCCGTCCCTTATAATGAAGGACTATTGATTTTTGGTTTTGCCCCGCAACCTGGCAAGATCTATGAAGTTTATGACCGTATTGCCCTCGGGGGTCTAGGCCATCCTGCAGATGTGGAAAGATTACGAATGAATTTGCTAGATATGGCACACCTTGAAGGATTCAATCGATCTGCAAAAGATGTCACATCAGCCCGGTTACTACAATTTGGTATTGCCCCGGCACTCAAACAAAACTTTGAAGAAATTCAGCGCGCCCCGTATATTATTCGTATGCTTCTTGTAGAATTAAATGAGCAGGGTCGGCCTAATTTTTTTCGTATGAATTATGATGGGCATTGGGAAACTTTTAAAAATGGTACGGCTATAGCTGGCGACGAAAAGGTGATGGACTGGCTGCAACGGGAAATCCAAAAAAAACCCTTTGCCACTTATTCTCTTGATCAAGCTATGCAAGAAGGGATTAAACTCTGGAATGACAGCAGAAAAGTGAGCCCTAACAATGAAGAACAAGAAAATGATCTCCCGAAAACATTACAGGAAGCTTTTGACCTATGGTATCTCGAGGGAGCTGTTCTATCAGAAAAATCATCAAGCAAGGCTATTTACCGTCCACTGAGTGAAGATGAAATAAATAGATTGAAATCTTCTACTAGGTGATTATTCTTTAATATAATAAAGGCATAATATACATAAAGGAGCAAAACAATGGAGATGAACGATCCATTAAGAAGAGAAGAAAAAAAAGAGTCCAGTCCGGACCACGAAAGGTCAGAGCCCTCCAGCCCTGATTCTTCACGACCCGGAAGAGACAACTTGCTAAAACGGATGAAAAAAGTTGACCCGAAGCAATCTGAAAAATATAAACAGCGAACCGGGCAATGAAATTTCAATCTGAACCGAGCACATCAGCAGGCGAGTTTTTTGAGCTAATCAAAAATTCGGGTTATAGCTGGCCTGCAAAAATTGAAGGGCTCGAGAAACCAAACGGCTTCACCGTGCCACAGGGAACAACTGTACTCGCCTTCCATTTTAAAGACGGTATTATTGTTGCTGGTGATAGACGGGCAACCGCTGGTAACAGCATCATGTACGAGCTATGTGACAAAGTCATTCCTATTGATAACTTCACGTTGATGGCGATAGCCGGAGTTCCTGCAACCGCATTTGAAATGGCACGTGTACTTTCTCACAATTTTGAATACTTTCGACGGTCACAACTACAACCTATGAGCGTCGAAGGTAAAATTCGTGCCCTATCGAAACTTTTAAAAGAAAATGTCGGGATGGCTGTTCAAGGCCTTGGTGTTGTAAGCCCCATCTTCGCGGCCTATGATAAATCCCAGGGAAAAGCCAGCATCCATTTCTACGATATGTTGGGCGCTGATTTCCAAATTCAAACCCATACTGCAACCGGATCTGGCTCACAAATTATCCGTGGTATCCTTGAACATGAAGATTTATGGGGACAAAAACCGCTGGCTAAAAGAACCCGTGAAGAAGCCATAACCTTGGCCATTAGACTTCTTCAAACAGCAGCCTTATTTGATTCAGCCACAGGTCAAGCCCGGCCAGAGGATGACATTTATCCTACCTTGGCTACTCTAACTGAAAAGGGGTATCGTTTCCTAGAAGAAAACGAAACTGCAAAATTTTTTAAAACCTCCATGAAACGCGGCTGAAACAATCCATGAAAAAAAGAATTTTTGGAATTGAGACGGAATATGGACTGTTAGTCAAAGACAACAATGACGGTGACTTCCGTCTAGACCCAATGGAGATTGCTAATAAAATCAAGAACCATATTTTTTCTAAAAACCTTGGTGTCCTCGATTTACATTACCGCGCCAACGATGAACCGCCTGGTAATGGCGGCTTCCTAAGAAATGGTGGAAGGCTATACCTGGACATGGGGCATTTGGAATACGCATCCCCCGAATGCTCTAATCTCGTAGACCTTATAACCTTTGATCGAGCAGGAGACACTCTTATTCAGGAAGCCGTAGAAGAGTTGGGTTGGGTTAGCAATGTTTCTATCATAAAAAATAATGTAGATCTGGAAACCAATGCAACATTTGGTTGTCACGAAAATTATCTTGTAGGAAGAAACTTTCCCTTTGATGAACGCAATAATCTAAAACTACTTTCCTCATTTTTAACAACTCGCCAAATATACTGTGGTGCTGGACGCATTGGTTCCTGCGATCCGCATCCGTTTCGTGATTGGGATGGGGTCTCGCCGCAGGAAATAACAGACGACCAAGTTGATTTCCAGATTTCACAACGTGCCGATCATATTCCAAACGAATTTTATCGCTGGGTACAATACAACCGAGCCATCGTTAACACCCGTGACGAGCCTCTATCCGATCCCAGTAAATATCGGCGGATACATTTACTTGTTGGCGACTCAACTATGAGTGAGTTTGCAACGGCTATGAAAATGGGAACTACCACATTAATGCTGGAGATAATGCAACTTGGGGTGGCCAAAAGAGAATGGATTCTTGCTGATTCTGTTCAGGCCATGCGCTCTATTTCTCGAGATCAGGAATTCAAGTGGAATGTCACGCTAGCTTCCGGTGCTCCCTCAAACGCCTTAGAACTGCAATGGGATATTTTGGAAACCTGTAAAAAATATCTCTCAGGAAAAAATCAGGAAACAGACTGGGTTTTGGATAACTGGGAGTCGGTTTTAACAGATTTACCAAAAGGTCCTGAGGCCTTATTAGGTCGCGTGGACTGGGCTAGCAAATATTGGATGCTGAGTGAATTTAAAAACGAAGAAAATTTAGATTGGCACGATCCCTGGCTAAAAAGTCTCGATCTGGAATATCATAATTTGAATAAAAAGGACGGTTTGTTTTGGGGATTGGAAGCAAGCGGCGATGGTTATCGCAAAACCACAGATCCCGCCGTAGATCATGCAAAGATAAATCCTCCAAGAGGAACGCGTGCACACGGCCGCGGTGAATTGATAAAAATGCTGATCGACCAGCATTCACATATGGGTTACCTCATAGACTGGATTGGTTTTCGTTTAAGCAAAACAGATGTTCCCTTCCTGATGCTCGACCCCTTCATCTCTTATAAAGAGGATATCCTTGAGCATTTGAAACAATTTGAGACTGGAGATTTCCCCCTGAGAAGAGAAGAAAAAAAAGAGTCCTATCCGGACCAGGAAACGTCAGAGCCATACAGCGCCGATCCTTCAAGAAAGCGGAGAGGATCTGAGGCCTTCTCCAAACACCAGAAAAAATCATCTTATGAATAAAGATTGCTTGTTTTGTAAAATTAGTACAGGTGCTATTCCTTCAGAAAAGATTTATGAGTCCGATACTTTGTTTGCTATCAACGATATTAATCCACAGGCTCCAACTCATATTCTTATTATCCCAAGAGCACATCACTCTAGCCTTTTGGATATTGAAGAAGCCGACCATGAAATCATGGGCTCAGTTATTTCTGTCGCTAATAATTTGGCAAAGGAACGAGAACTCGACAAATCAGGCTACCGCCTGGTGGTAAATTGTGGAGAAAGTGCAGGTCAATCTGTAATGCATATTCATTATCATATTTTAGGCGGCCGCCCTTTAAAATGGCCACCAGGTTAAGATGGTAAACGCAGAACAACTCTACCAGAAACTAAAAAATATTCATGTTGGTAATCCCGTTTGCCAGTTTACGAAAGAAAACTGCGAACTGTTGCTACCCACCATCGAACGAATTGAAAACCTCAAGCAACAAAAAAACGCTATCATACTTGCGCATAATTATGTAGCACCACAAATTTTTTATAGCGTTGCCGACTACACAGGCGACTCTTATGGTTTGTCGAAAAATGCCAAGGAATCGGATGCGGATATTATTGTCTTTGCTGCTGTCCGTTTCATGGCAGAAACAGCAAAGATACTTAATCCTCAAAAAATAGTTCTCGACCCGAATCTAAATGGTGGTTGCTCGCTTGCTGATGGAATCACCGAGACCGATGTTATTCAATTACGCAAACAGTTTCCCGATCATACCTTCGTCTGCTACATCAATACAACGGCCAAAGTAAAAGCTCAATGCGATGTTTGCGTCACCTCCTCCAATGTTTATAAAATCATCGAAAAAATACCAAACGAAAAAATTTATTTTCTCCCCGACAAACTGATGGGTGAAAACGTAATCCAAAATCTCAAAGAAAAAGGTATTAATAAAGATATTCAGTTATGGGAGGGAACCTGTTATGTTCACGAGGAGTATCAACCAGAAAGTATAGATCAAGTAAGAAAAAACTTTAAAGGCGTCGAAGTCCTAGTCCACCCTGAGTGCAGCAAGGGGGTGGTAAACAAAGCCGACTATGTAGGTAGTACAAGCCAGATGCTCAACCATGTGCGTGAGTCAGAACGCGATTCCTTCTTTTTACTCACAGAATGTGGACTAACAGGCGTGCTACAATCCGAATTTCCGAAAAAAAATTTCGCCGGTGGCTGCACAATGTGCAAATATATGAAGGCCAACTCTCTCGAAGACATTTTGAATGTTCTTGAAAACCCCAACCCACAAAGCATCGTCGAAATCGATCCTGAAACACAAAAACGTGCACTCCAATGCGTTAATCGTATGTTTGAATACTCGACCTACTAGCTTAATAAAGGATGAAAGAAAAATAGCTGTTTTTACGTTAATATATTTGAACTTTAAATTAACGTAATATTAAATTGCCCGACCTTTTGATTATTTGTTTCCCTAAATGCAACAATACATTTTTTCTGTTCCTTTTTGGAATGTTCCTGTAACAATCGATCGTTTTCATTAAATCGTTCACCGTAAAAATACATTTGGGTTGTTAGAGGGGCATGTTGTTTAGACTGAATCGAAAAATGAATATGCGGTGGCCTGGTCCAAAACCGACTTACCGGATACGAACCTGGCTTAATAGTTTTAAAGGCATATGCACCTTTTTCGTTTGTAACCGCTTTACCCCAATATTGGAAATTTGGATCCAACCTGGCCTTGTTAGAGTCGCTAGGGTGATTATACTTTCCAGTAGAACAGGCCTGCCAAATTTCAACTAAGGCACCTTCCACGGGTTCGCAACCTTGGTTTTGCACTAGGCCATTGATCAATATAGGCTCTCCTTCTGCTTTGCCGGTTTTATTATTTGAAAAAGTCAGATCATTATCTTTATCTATAGGATAACTAATAGGGTAAAATGGACCTGCTGTCTCTCGAGGCGTCGGATAACAGGCCGGGAAAGCATAAATAGGTCGTAACCACTCTGATGCAATGAAAGCTCCTATAGCCAAGGAGCTTGTCATAAAGTTTCGTCTTGAAACATTAAAATTATTTGTCATAGAGCTCAATACATTTTTTTAAAAATGATTGGGAGAACAATGGCCAACACTACTACGATCCCTATGAAGTGTTCAAAACTAAACAAGGCGAACCCCTAAATTTAAAATGTTTTCTGATAATCCTTATTTGGGTCCGGTCATTTTTTCCGGTCGTACTTTTTCGTCAAACTCATCAGCTGTCAGTAATCCTAAAGCCACAGCAGATTCTTTAAGAGTGGTATTTTCCTGATATGCTTTTTTGGCTACTTTGGCAGCGTTGTCGTAGCCAATATGCGGGTTGAGTGCTGTAACCAACATGAGAGATCCATTAAGATGTTTTTCAATTTGCGTTTTATTCGGTTCTATTCCAACAACACAGTGATCGTTGAACGACCTGCATGAATCCGCTAACAGGCGAATCGATTGCAATAAATTATAAATCATTACTGGCTTAAACACATTGAGTTCAAAATTTCCCGAAGAACCACCAACATTGATAGCAGTATCATTGCCTATTACCTGTGCGGCCACCATTGTCATGGCCTCTGACTGCGTGGGATTTACCTTACCTGGCATAATAGAACTGCCGGGCTCATTTGCGGGTAATATAATTTCGCCGATCCCGCATCGAGGTCCAGATCCCAACCAGCGTATATCATTAGCAATTTTCATAAGAGAACAAGCGATTGTTTTTAATACACCACTAGTTTCAACGATAGCATCATGAGCCGCAAGAGATTCAAATTTATTGGGAGCCGTCACAAAGGGACAATCGGTGATTTCTGCTATTTTTTGGGCAACTTTTTTAGGAAAGTCACGATGCGAATTGAGCCCAGTACCAACTGCGGTTCCCCCAAGCGCAATTTGATACATGCGCGGCATGCAGCCATTTATTCGGTCCATTGAATATTCCAGTTGAGTTGTATAACCGCTGAATTCCTGACCCAATGTTAGTGGAGTGGCATCCATTAAATGGGTACGCCCTATTTTAATGATGTCTTTAAATTCTGTGGTCTTTTTTTTGAAAGAATTGGCCAAGGTGCTCAAAGAAGGAAGCAGAGCATCTCGAATACGCTCCACGGCCGCAATATGCATGGCCGTGGGGAATGTATCATTGGAAGATTGGCCCATATTTACATG
This sequence comes from uncultured Nitrospina sp., assembly GCA_964471995.1. Taxonomy (GTDB): domain Bacteria; phylum Nitrospinota; class Nitrospinia; order Nitrospinales; family VA-1; genus UBA8687. The sequence goes on from CAYYIR010000002.1 coordinate 17,655, forward strand.
ATCGTTGGGATGAACAGGATCTTTAGAACCAATTACACCACCTGCCATCTCGATGCCGCGATTGGCAATAACTTCATTGCTATTCATGTTGGATTGTGTACCACTTCCTGTTTGCCAGACTCTTAACGGAAAATGGTCATCCAGTTTTCCTTCGATGACTTCTTCAGCAGCTTTGGAGATTAGTTGCTTAATGTTCTCCGGCATGAAGCCCAACTCGGCATTGACAAGAGCAGAAGCTTTCTTCAGAACACCCATACCGCGGATTAGTTCGCGGGGCATAGTTTCTGCGCCAATATCAAAGTGGATGAGCGACCGCGCAGTTTGCGCACCATAATAACGATTAGCAGGAACTTCTATTTCTCCCATGCTGTCCGTTTCTATCCGGGTCTCCATTTTCTTTCCTCCTCAACTTTTAAAATAGTCTGCCGCTTCCGGCATTTTCTCTTTAATAAAATTCTTGAATTTTTTTATTAAACGCTGTTCTGATTGGCGTACTGCTTCGCGTGTTACCCCTCTTTGATCTCCAATTTGCTGTAACGATTGGGGCGATTCAGAAAGCACTCTCTTTTCTAAAATTTCAATTTCACCTGATTTTAATTGAGATTTAAATTCCTCAATTTTTTGTTTAAGAATTTTTTGAAACTGGTCGATCTCTGCTCCTTTTTCAAGAGACTTCCCATCGCTCAATGATTGTGCCGGAGTAAAGGGACTGTCAACATGGGTGGGAGTGTCCATAGAGACATCAACGGCACCAATACTAGCTTCTACGTCAATTACTTCGCCCTCGTCCACTCCAAAATGTTCTGCCAACAATTTAGTAGAAGGATCAAACCCCTCTCTTTCCAAACGTTCTTTTTCTTTTTTCAGGTTAAAAAGTAATTTGCGCCTAGCGTTAGTAGTCCCCACGCGTACCAACCGCCAATTATCTAAAATATATTTTAAAATATAAGATTTAATCCACCACGTGGCATAGGCAGAAAGACGAACTCCTCGAAAAGGATCAAAATTTTTAACTGCCTTCATCAAACCCACATTACCTTCCTGAACCAAATCCATAATGTTTTGCCACTCCCGTTTGAACGTCATGGCAATTTTCACAACTAGCATCAAATTTGCCGTTGTCAGTTTATAAGCAGCATCTACATCTCCTGTTTTTTGCAAACGAATAGCCAGTTCTTTTTCTTCCTCCTCAGAAAGAATGGGGTATTTTTTTGCCTCTTGAATATAGGCCGTAAAAGGGTCAGGAGGAACCAGCCCTCCTTTTTTTCTTACCGCCGGTACTAAGGACTTTTTATTACTTTTAATTTTTTTAGGTTTATCGTTCATAGAGAAAAATAGATTTTCCTTTAAATTTATCGCATTATCCCAGGTTGAATATAAGACTCTTTATCTTTACAATAAGAACATGGCCCGTTTAGCATTATTTGGAATTGCCGTTGTTTTTGTCATTATTGTTGCTCGCCTGATTTTTCCATCATCGAGCTCTAAAGAACCTAATCCTACAGAAATGGTACAGGATCCTAATAACGGCGTGTACATCCCTAAAAAAGAAGCCATAAAAAAAACAATAAACGGCAATGAGTATTATTTTTCAACCGAACAAAGCGCCGAAGAATACATTAAAAAAAATCAAACAAAAACAGATTAACAACAGCAGTATAATTCTCAAATCGCAGTTTAATGTTATGTCTTAATAATTCATTTTACCTTCCTTTATTATAGCAAAGGATTTCATTTAAACCGGAGAAACAGGCGCCTTGGAAATATTCAATAAAAATACAGCAAATCAGACTTTAAATGAAAGTTTGATAAGCCGGTTTTTTTGTGCATTGGTAATGATGAGCCTATTCCTATGCAACCCGGCACATGCTCAAGAAAAATGTCAACCTATTAATAAAAAGCGAATAAAAATTGAAGGTTATATTGCAAAAAAATTTCGGAAAAAGAGAAAAACCGTTATTAAAGAATTTACTGAGTTAGGAAATTCTAAAGCGGCTCTCAGGATCTATCCCATGGGTGAGACCTCCAAGGTGATCGCTATAGGAAAATGTGTTCCTGTACATATTGCTCAGCATGTTATTAAAAAAGCTATTGAATACAGTACAGGAGTTGAAAGTTTAGTACAGCAACAGTTTGTCCACGGACACTGGATTGGTGTGGGAGTCACAATATTTGACGAACCTTCTCAGCAACTCGTATCCGCAGAGCAGGTTGAACTAATGTTAAATCCAGATCTTTCAAATGAAGCATTTCACAAACTTTACCGAAAGTTATCTGTTCCTAACCAATTAACACCTTTTTTTGGTTTGCAAGTTCCAAATGTAAAGACTGCACAACCAGAATAGTTTTTTATTTAATATCCTAATTAGATATGGGAGGAAGATGGAATGAGAAAACTAATTGTTTTTGCGTTGCTATCTATTTTACTAGGAGTTAGCAATGGATACGCAAAGGAAGATTGTCTCTCCATCAGCAAAAAACCCGTAAAAGTAGAAGCCTGGGTCTCTAAGAAATATGAAAAAGATTATCGAAATATTCGACGCGAATTCCAAGAAATGGGGAATACCAAGGTGGGCCTATTTTTCTATCCGGCAGAAAATCCGTCTCGGGTAGTGGCTATTGGCCGCTGCGTCCCAGCATATATGGCGCAACACTTTTTTAAAAAAGCATGGAAATATTCACTAGGCACCACACACCTGGTAAATCAGGGCTTTGTCTCTTCGCATTGGGCAGGAGTTGGTACTTCCCTATTTTCAGAAAATTCCATGAATTCGATTTCCCCAAAACAACTTAACAAATTGATGGATGATAGTTTGGATACCGAATCTTTTCATAAAATATACAGGGCACTAACAGCACAGAAAGAAAAAGTACCCGCGTTTGGTTTAATGCTGGATAATCCAAAACTGATGAGAGATGCCCAGTAATAATTTAAAAAAAGGCTACCAAAACTTAATCGAAAATTCTCAACCTATTAGACCTACACTCAGCAGCTAGTTATCGCGGCGGATAAGGCGCACAGCGTGTGATATGGTTTTATCATTTTTCTCGTACCAATAAGGACAACCATTGGCGTAAAACATTATTTGTGCTTCTTTGCCGCGAGTCGACGAAGTCCAGGTGCAATTGGCAGCACCTGGAGGAAATACCGAATCCAAAAATATATCGCCGCCTTTAGAATCTTTATTAAGTTTTTCCTTATTAAAAATGGATGAGGCTTCTTGAATAGACGGTATACGCCAATCACTATAACCCCCAGCTTTTTTATTATTGGTTTCTTTTACATAATCTTCTGCTTCGGAATAAGAAACGTCTCTATCTAAATCCAGGAATGAATCATTAGCCATCCAGGTCACACTGGTTACTGAATCGTAAATTGTTCCATCGTCTCTTTTTAAAAATCTTGATTTTTCGTTGCCCATACTATCCTCTCACAAAAAAATTGGACATTAATTGCCCAATACATAATATTTTTTAAATGATTCTTATTTTAACCTATGGTCGTCTTTTTTAAAATTAACACTTTAATAGATTATTAGTTGTTAAATTCTATACTATTCGAAGTAAAGATCAGGACGGCGGTCTTTGAAAATGTCGTTTTTAGAATTAAGAAGTTTTCTACGGGCTTTATTAAGGTCGATCTCAATGATTTGAACTTCTTCATCCGTTTCTGATGCTCGAATTAAAATATTTCCATCCGGATCAACCACTTGGCTTTGACCTATAAAATGGAGGGACTCATCTGGGACCCGGCTTTCTTTTCCAATCCGGTCAGCCGTGATAGCATAAATACGGTTTTCTAAACAACGTGTGATCATAGCTTGCGGGCAATGAGGCAAAACAAGGTTAGAAGGGTGCGCAATGATTTCGGCTCCTTTTAAAGCTAGTGAGCGAGCCATTTCAGGAAATCTCCAATCAAAACAAATCATAACTCCAACTTTGACTCCGTTGAGATCAAAAACAGGCGGTACTTCTGGGCCAGCATGAAAGCAAGCTTTCTCGGTATCAAAGAGGTGGATTTTCCTGTAACGCCCAATGAAACCATCAGGCCCGACAATTACAGAAGAATTATAAACATGGTCCTTATCTACTTCGACCAACCCAGCAAAAATATAGGTGTTTATTGTTTTTGCCTGCGAGATTAGAAAATTTGTTGTCGGGCCATCGGGGATAGTTTCTGCATAGTGGTGAGCTTCATCCATGTTTTTGAATCGGTAACCAGTCGAGAAAAGTTCTGGCAAAACTAATAAATCGGCTTCTCTCCCCGCAAGCATTTTTGCAATCCGATCTAAATTGGCTTGGATATTGCCAAACTCAGGGCAATTTTGAAGAAAACCGACTTTCATAACAAGAAATTACAATAAGAGGGGCAAAAACATATTTTGGATTTCTAGTAATATAGCAATATCACTTCCACCTAAGATGGCCGGGTCAGAGGCGGGAAAATTTAGTTCTGTATAAATGATCTATTAAGGTCAATGCCACCATAGCTTCTGCAATGGGAACGGCTCTAGTTGCTACACAAGGATCGTGTCTACCTTCCACTCGGATTTTTGCCTTCTTCCCTTTTTGCGTTACGGTGTCTTGGGCCTTGTTTATGGAAGAGGTAGGTTTGACTACCAGCCTTAATACTATATCCATACCATTTGAAATCCCTCCAAGTATGCCACCGGCATTATTGGAAGCTGTGGCCACCTTTTTGTTTTTCATTACAAAAGCATCGTTGCATTCTGATCCTTTCATGGTTGCGGACTGAAATCCGATCCCGATTTCGACACCTTTTACTGCTGGCATGCTCATAACTGCCTTTGCAAGATCTGCATCCAATCTATCAAAAACAGGTTCACCTAATCCTGCAGGAACTCCCTTGGCTACTACCTCAACAACACCACCTAAAGAATCCCCTTTTTTTCGTGCTCGCATTATTGCATTGATCATTTTTTCGGCAACCTTAGCATCGGGACAACGAACTATATTTTTCTCTATTTCTCCATAGTCAACTTCTTTGGCAATAAGTTTTCCCACTTGCCTTGTGAAACCAATGATTTTGATCTTATTCCTCGCCAAGAGTTTTTTAGCGATTGCTCCTGCCGCAACACGGCCCACGGTTTCTCTTGCACTAGATCTTCCCCCGCCTAGATAATCTCTAAAACCATATTTCATATCGTAGGTATAATCAGCATGTCCAGGCCTATACAAATCTTTGATCAGCTCATATTTGGAAGAATCGGCATCTTCATTTTCAACCAACAAAGAAATGGGAGTTCCTGTAGTTTTTCCATTAAACACCCCCGACATTATTTGAATTTTGTCACCTTCTTTTCGTGTAGTGGTAACTTTACTTTGTCCTGTGCGACGCCGGTCAAGCTCGAACTGGATTTCGGATTCTTTAATTGACAAACCTGCTGGACACCCTTCAATAACAACTCCTAGTCCGCGCCCGTGAGATTCTCCCCACGTTGTAATCTTAAAAAGTTTTCCGAAAGAGCTTCCTGACATAAATATTTAGGTAATTGGGTTAAAAATGGTTAAGGGACACCTTAGAATCGGCTGCCATTCGAGCAGCAAAAATCTAACCTTTTGAAAGGTAACGTGGTAGGTACGCAACAAAGGAGGGAATTGATCTTGTTATTTAAATTCGCAAGGGACGTTTTAATCTAGGCCAGCAACCCGTTTTTAAGAAACCTGATTTTCCCGTGCCTCTTGCGCTTCTTTTTCGTCAACCAACTCTCTAAGTTCTTTTCCAGCCTTGAAAAAAGGAACTTTTTTTGAAGGAACATCCACTTTTTGCCCAGATTTAGGGTTTCGGCCCACTCTGGCATTTCTTTGCCTTATACGAAAACTGCCAAACCCTCTTAATTCTACTTTTTTTCCTTCAGCCAACGAGTCGGTAATACTTGAAAAAACTGTATTAACTACAACTTCTGTTTGTTTTTTAGTAAGATTTATTTGGTTGGCTACTTTTTCTACAAGTTCTGCTTTCGTCATTTAAAAGTCTCCCCCCCATGGCATACCAATTTTAATGATACTAAATTTCGATTTCGCGAAAGTATAACATTATCAACCACTAAGTCAACCTCTTATTTTAATTGGGTTAAACAGGTTTAAATAGAAAACCAATTCTAGAAAAACTATACTATTGGAGGGCAAACATTGGCAGTATTAAAGCGTTAGTTTATAAAATACAAGACTAGGAGCAATTCAAGAAAAATTATTAACTAATAGTTTTTTAGGGATTCCAGAGATATTGCAATCGCGGCACCAGTGTAGGCAAAAATGATTGTCTATAACCTTTTGAAACAACGCTTTGCATCAACCAGTCTATAAAAGGCACTGGTTCTTTTTCTTCAAGAATGCTTGGGTAGCCTACAATTCCTATTTTTTTTCCCATAACTTCTATAGTTCTCTCCAGCCCCCCAAACTCATCAATTAGCTTCAATTCAAGTGCTTGCCTGCCTGTCATAATTCTACCATCTGCAAATAACCTTACCTCCTCTTCCGAAAGGTTTCTACTTGAGGATACCGCCTGCACAAACTGCTCATGAACATCATCCACTACTTTTTGCAATAATTTACGTTCTTTAGGTTTTATTGGTCTAAGAGGAGAACCCGAGTCTTTAAACTCCCCACTTTTAATAACTGCAGGCGCCACGCCAATTTTTTTAGCAAGTTCTTCTAAGTTATTGAAAGCCATTATAACCCCTATGCTACCTGTCAGAGTACCGGGGTTAGCCAGAATATAGTCTGCTGCACAAGCTATATAATATCCACCAGAAGCGGCTACACTGCCCAGCGAGGCATAAACAATTTTTTTGGCCTCTTTTAATTTATGAATTTCATCATAGATTTCCTGTGATGGCCCCACAGATCCACCAGGAGAATCAATTCTAACGATGATTCCTTTTATTTTAGGATCCCGGCGGTATTTGGAAAGCTGTCGGACTGTTACAGAGGGATCCATTAATAAGCCGTGAACATGAACTAAGGCAATTTCACTATCAGTGTTTTTCCAACGCCCTTCCATGAAACCACCCATAAAAGATGCTGCAAAAAAAAACGCGAATATTACTAATGCCCATTTGAATAATTTTTTCAATAGAAACCTTTTATTTTTAGAAGATTTTTTAATATTAAACCAATCGTCATTTCTTTACTATTAGCCTTCTAAATTTACCACACACCTTAGAGCGTTTCTTCTTCTTCTTTAAAAACCCCCATATCAATCTGTTCTTTCTCAATTTGAGAGAGATCTAGATTTTCTTCATGGGCTTTAATACTTAGAGCAATCTTTTTATTATTAATATCTACTTTGATAACCTTCGCATTAATTTCATCATCTACCTTCACAGCTTCTTCAGGATCGGAAACCTTTTTCGCACTCAATTGAGAAACATGAATCAAGCCTTCAAGTCCATCGTCAAACTCAGCAAAAGCACCAAATCCTGTAACCTTGATAATTTTACCTGAAACTTCGGTCCCGACCGGATAATTCTCCGCAATTTCATCCCAAGGGTCAGGTTGCAACTGTTTAATGCCAAGAGAAATCCTGCAGTTCTCTTTATCGATACTGAGAACTGCTGAAGCAATTTTGTCTTTCTTCTTTATGACCTCAGAGGGATGTTTGATTTTTTTCCAACTCAAATCGGAAATATGGATCAAACCATCTACACCATCCTCCAATTCAACAAAAGCACCAAAATCAGTAAGATTCCTTACAGTACCTTCAACCTCAGTACCAATGGGATATTTATCCTCAATTTTATCCCATGGGTTAGGTTCAATCTGTTTCATACCAAGCGAGATGCGTTTCTTTTCTTTATCCAGAGTAAGCACGAGAGCTTGCACTTCATCTCCAATAGCAACCATTTTGCTTGGGTGTTTCACATGTCTACTCCAACTCATTTCTGAAATATGCACGAGACCTTCTATGCCTTTTTCCAATTCCACAAAAATGCCATAATCGGTGATGCTAACGACTTTGCCTGTAATTTTGGTCTCAACCGGAAATTTGGAATCCACATCCACCCAAGGATCTGGGCTAATTTGCTTTAGGCCTAAAGAAACACGCTCTTTGTCTGTATCGTATTTCAGAACCATCACTGTAACTTTATCGCCAATCGAAAACATTTCAGAAGGATGATTCACCCGCCCCCAAGACATGTCAGTAATATGTAATAATCCATCAATTCCTCCTAGGTCGATAAACACACCATATTCTGTGATATTTTTTACAATACCTTCAATGAGGTTGCCTTCGTCCATTTTTTCAAGAGTTCCAGTACGAATTTGTTTGCGCTGTTCTTCCAACAAAACTCTGCGTGAGAGAACAATATTTCCTCGCTTTTTGTTCATCTTGATAATTTTCATATCAAATTTTTCGCTTATTAATTTTTCTAGATTCCGAATCGGGCGAAGGTCAATTTGAGATCCTGGTAAAAAAGCTTTGAGTCCTATATCTACAGTGAGACCACCTTTAGCTTTTGCAATCACGGTTCCCTCAATGATTTCATCAGCCTCATAGGTTTTAACAAGATCATCCCAAATTTTAATTTTATTAGCTTTTTCTTTTGAAAGGACAACATTGCCATCATTATCTTCAACTTTTTCGAGAAAGACTTCTACTTCGTCGTCGATTTGTAAATTTTTTCCACTTTCAGGAAACTCGGAGAGAGAAACCAGTCCCTCTGATTTAAATCCAACATCAACCGTGGCGAGTCCTTTAGAAATGGCGATCACCTTCCCCATAATAATTTGAGAAGCTTTGAATCTGCCAAGACTTTCATTAAAGTAAGTTTCCATTTCCTGATAACTAGCTTCTTCACTGGGAGTCAAATCTTCCAATTCGGCCTTATCATCCTCGTTCATTTTTTCTAAAAGCTCTTTGGGTATTTTCATGACCTGCTGATTCTCACTTTCTATATGGTGGTTTTAATAAGATTAAATTTATTATTTTAAATTTATTTTTTCCATGACCTGATGTATAACTTCCTCAATCGTAAACTTAGTAGTATCAACTTCAATAGCGTCCAATGCAGGGCGAAGTGGTGAAATGGAACGAGTCTTGTCCTCGTGATCTCTTTTTTTTATTTCAGCAATTATATTTTCCAAATCAACATCCATATTTTTCTCTTTTAATTCGAGATACCTTCTTTTGCCACGCTCTTCTGCATCCGCATCCAAAAAAAATTTGAAATCTGCGTTTGGAAAAACCTTGGTACCAATGTCGCGACCATCCATTACTACGTTGCCTGCCCGGCCGATTTCCTGCTGTTTGGCAACAAGAATCTCCCGAACCCTTTTTTGAGCTGCGACTTTGGCGGCACCCCGCCCCACAACCTCGTTTTTTAACAACCCAGTGGCATTTTCTCCATTGACTTTGACTTGCTGACCCGACGGGTCGGCTAAAAATTCAATTTTCAATTGCGCAACCCATTGACCGACAGCATTTTCATCATCCAGCTTAATGCCTTTTTTCCTAGCCGACCAAGCAACTGCTCTGTACATCGCGCCAGTATCGATATAACGATAGTTGAGATTCTTCGCTATAAATTTTGCAATAGTGCTTTTACCACTGCCTGCCGGCCCATCAATGGCGATGATCATGGAGTCAAATTACTTTCATCCGATATTTATTGGCAGCATAAAATGCCTCCTCCAAAGCCTGTCCGTCATTTTTTTCAATGGAACTGCTTAGTTGACTCAACGTTTTTTGGAACCGATCGATTAGATCCAACGAATG
>CAYYIR010000003.1:0-26236 GCA_964471995.1 uncultured Nitrospina sp.
TTCCGGTAAATACCATGGCAATATTATGCTCTTTGGCAGCTTGAAGCACCTCTTTGTCGCGTATAGAACCACCGGGAGAAATAATAGCCGAGATCCCATTTTTTGCAGCCTCATCGATAGAGTCTCTAAAAGGGAAAAAAGCATCCGAAGACATAACAGCACCAGACAAAGGTTTATGAGCTTTTTCAACTGCAATCTTAGCAGAATCGACCCGACTCATTTGTCCGGCACCAATACCTAATATCTCATTGCCTTTTGCGTAAACAATGGCGTTAGATTTAACATGTTTCGCCACCAACCAGGCAAACTTCATATCTTCCATTTCACGCGAGGTAGGTTCTCGTTCACTAACAATTTTCAATTGATTCTCAACATAATTTAAAGTATCCAAACTTTGTACCAGTAGTCCGCCTCCAATTCGTTTAAAGTCGAACCTTTTGTCTTTTGAATTAAATTCAGAGCTTGGTATTTGCATCAACCTTATATTTTTCTTTGAGGAGAATAATTCTATCGCTTCAGACTCGAATCCGGGAGCCGCAATTGCTTCTACAAAGTTTTTTAGGATTTCTTTTGCGGTTTGAGCAGTGACCGGTTGATTGAATCCTAAAACTCCTCCAAAAGCAGAAACAGGATCTACTTCTCTCGCTGAAACAAAGGTGTTTAACTGATCTTTCCCCACAGCAACTCCACAAGGGTTGGTATGCTTAATTATTACAACAGCTCCCGAACCCAGCTCCTTTACCAGTTCCCACGCTGCGTTTAGATCTATATAATTATTAAAGGACAATTCTTTACCCTGAATCTGCCTTGCAGAAACAATATCGGTAGCCAGCGAATTACTTTCCTTGTATAAAGCTGCGGACTGATGAGGATTTTCTCCATATCGCAGATCTTGGGCTTTGGAGAAAGGCTGATTTAAAAAAGGCGGGAAACCCGATTCATTCTCCCATTGCCCTGATAAAAAAGTAGCAATCAAGGAATCATATCTTGCTGTGTGTGCAAAAGCATCACGACTCAAACGCCGACGCGTTTCTAAGGAAACAGGGCCCTTTTTCATTTCCTCCAATACTATTCCATAGTTCTTTGGGTCGACAACAATAGTTACGTCATTACAATTTTTAGCAGAAGAACGAACCATAGCAGGGCCGCCAATATCTATATTTTCTATCGCTTCTTCTAGGGTGGACCCTTCTTTGGCTACAGTTTGCTCAAACGGATAAAGATTAATAACCACAAGATCAATAGGACGTATACCATGTTCTTCCATAGCCTTCATATGTTCAGGAACATCCCTTCTTCCAAGAATTCCACCATGCACCCTTGGGTGTAAAGTTTTAATTCTTCCATCCATCATCTCGGGAAAACCGGTATAATCAGAAACCTGAATCACTGGAACTCCACCTTTACGCAGAAGCTCAGCCGTGCCTCCCGTGGAAAGAATTTCTATTCCAAAATTATGCAGTTCCCGGGCAAATTCAAGAACACCCGTCTTATCAGAAACACTTATTAAGGCCCTTTGAATCGGTTTCATTGGTTTTTAAATTTGAAAAGGAAGTTATTTATTACTTAGGAAGTTTTCTTTTTTCAATCGGTCCCTTGGAAATCAAAAATTCCGGGGTCAACGCATCAATCAATTTAAGCGACCATACCGGAAAAGATCCATATGATTCCATCAGCCCAGGTTCTTCTTTGTGCTCAGGGTTTTCAGAAGCTTTTTTTTCTTTTTCAACGTTGCTCATTTATCTGTCAGGATTAGTATAAAAGATTCCAATTTGTTGAACGATTGAAGGCCGAAGTCTACACCTTTTATCACCAATTTAAAATAAAAATTCCATCATCTAGGTAAATGAAAATTTCCTTTATAAAATCCTGCCCATCCTTTAAGAGGAAATTGATTTTAATGAACTTTATAAAATTTTCAAGCGCCATTTATAATCAAAATAGTATTTAACCTCAAATTTTAGTGATTTACTGAATAGTAGTGGTTGATAATAGGGTTGATAATTTGGTATATTTTATGATCCCAGATAGTATTAATGAAACCTATATAGTCAGGAGATGCAATAATGTCCAATTCTGCTGCAGCACTTAAGGAAGCTGTTGAATTTGAAAAAAAAGCTTTAGAAAAATATCAAGAAGCCACTGCATTGGTAAAACATGAAGAGACCAAAGAAACCCTACAAAAATTGACTACTGAGAAACAACAAACGATTGAATCCATGCATTGGATCATCATGGCAGAGGCCGGTAAAATTGAAACAGAAAAACCTGCTGCTGAAGGTGAAGAAGCAAAAAGTGGTGCGAGCAAATGCCCCTTTTCAGGAGCTTTAGCTGAAATGGGTATTGATATCACCAAAATGTCTAAAGAAGAAGCTATGGAAAAAATGGGTGATATGTCAAAAATGTTTCCAGGCAGTTCTGAATCCTAAACTCCAAATGCCAATTGAAAAACCCTTATTAATAGAGTGCCACGCTTGTGGTATAGAAAATCTATTGGCAGATACGACGTCTGGATATACGGTTATCTGTAATCAATGCCGTGAAGATCTAATAAATTCAGATTTGATTAATTCCCATACAGGACATAGCTGCAATGAATGTGGAATGGCTTTTTTGCTCAAGAAAGACACTGGGCTTGTGGTAGGCGAATCAGAGTGTCAATGCGGTAGCAGTAATTTCAGTCCCATAGAAGTTGACAAGTTTGTGAATAATTTCCAACCCTCCGAACTGGTAGATTCTAGCGATAGTGACGATGATTTTGACTGGTGCCGCCCGGCACCTAATGAAGAATTGGAAGGAGATTATAATAATATATTTGATGACGACCCTGGGTTCGCCAAATAAATAGTTACATAAAGAAAATATCCTTTATCCCCCTTTCTCACCTTTAAGTTATTGCTTTGTTTTTTCAAATTTCCTATTAAAAATATAGTATAAAGTTTATTACTTCCCAAAAATATAAATTTCAAATTCTATGAACGGGAAAAAACCTCTTGATGACAACGTATGGAGAGATAATCTCCGCGATGCAATCAATATAATTCATACAAATAAAAGTTTTTTATTCAGCGGGGACATCGATCCGGATTCTGTTGGTTCCATGTTGTCGCTCTCCCTGTACCTAAATTTAATTGAAAAAAAAGTCTTTTTGATCCTCCCAGAAAAAATAGGTGAAAACTTAGACTTTTTTGAAAAAATTATTGAATACAATGAAATAACCATATTACGTAACAAAGAACAAATTGAAACTATTAAGGATGAAGTAGAAACAGTTGTTTTTTGTGATACCGCTAATACGAAATTACTACCTCATTACTCCTATCTCGCAAAAAATATCTTAGTTCGAAAACCATATGTGATCGAGATTGACCATCACTTTGGTGCAGACAGTGAAGAACTGACCGATTATGGAATAAAGTTATTTCGTAAAGCTAATGCCAACACAGAAATTATTGGAAATATTCTCTTAACCTATCATAAAGAATATCCTCAGGAGCCCAACCCCTTTTACCAACGTAATATTATTCTGGGTCTGATGACTGGACTATTGGGCGATACAGTCGGAGGAAAGGTCGTCTCTTTTCAAGAAGATTATGATTACTGGATGAATATGCTGGAAAAGAATCTGAAGAATATAACAAGGTGGAGAGAGTTCGATGCTGAAAGAAAGACGGATAATAGAAATTCTAAATTTGGTGATCTCAAACAGGTTTTAGAATACCTGAATCGATTGACAGCGGAGCAAGAAGCCTATTTAAATTTAATTAACAAGCGTGTCGAATTAAAAGGGCAGATTGGTTTTCTTAATTTATTACCCTCCACCCAAGAAGAAGTTAAAGATACTTTTAGAACTTTCGACTCATATTGGTTTGCAGATATTCTAAATTTTATATTGAATTCGGTTACTGAACAAACAGGTTGCGCTGGAATAGTAGTTTTTGAAGGACAAAATACTGACGGAGAAAATTGTTTTTATATAAAACTTCGAAGGGCTGGTATATTTTCCCAACTTGACCTGCGTTCTGCCGAACTTCTTTTGAAAGAACTATTTGGTGAGCTTTATATGGGTGGGGGTGGCCACGCAAGTGCAGTTTCTTTCAGAATACATACCATGAATGAAAAAGAATTTCTAAGGCGAATAGAAAAAATATTCGACTATTTCAATCAGAACCTAATACTATTAAGCGAAAATTAAGTTTTACAGGCTTTTATTTTATCAACTAGACTCCTTCAAAACCTTTTTGTATAAAGAAAAAGTTTTTTGAGTCATTTGGCTTAATGAAAATTGGTCGCGAACTCTCGCTTTACCATTTTGTACCATAGCCTTGCACTCTTCTGTACCCATCTCTAGTAAAGTTAATAACCCGTGAGCTAAAGATCTCGCTGAGTTTACTGGAATCAGTACCCCTTCCACTGACTTTCTTATGATATCGTTGTTACCTGGGATGTCTGTGGCAACGACAGGTTTTCCAACAGCTAAAGACTCAAGAATATTATATGGTAACCCTTCGCTCATAGAGGGTGAAACATAAAAGTCAATACACTTTAAAAATCCCAATGCATTTTCTCGTGACCCTAAAATTTTCACCGCCTCGTCTAGTCCATTTTCATGAATATACTGCCTGACAGTTTTAATATATTCTTCATGCTCATCGGGGCAATCTCCAACTATTATTAATCTAATATGCGGCACTATTTTTTTTGCTTCACCAAATCCTTCCAACAAAGTAATTATTCCTTTTTCAGGAGATACTCTTGAAAGAGTTCCAAAAACTTTAATTTTTTCAGAGTCTCTCAAACCCAGGGCAGCAAATGCATCATCCGCCGGGGAAAGATCTTCAAAAGAGTTCAGATCAACACCGTTATTAATAACACTAGAGTTTGAATCATTCAAAAAGCTTAATATTTTTGCTTTTCCTTTTTCTCCATTACCAACAAAAATATGGTGCTTAGTCAATAAAGTTAAAATATTTTCAACAAGAAGATAGAATAATTTATTTAAAACTGGCAGGAGCTTATATTGAAAACCGTGAAAAGTGTGGACTACAGGGATGCCTAAAAACCAACCAAGCAATCTTCCATAAACTCCTGGCCCTTTTCCATGAGTATGAATTAAATCCGGTTTTTCTTTTCTCAGAATTTTAAATAGCCTAAAAAATGTAAAAAAGGCGAGCCGCCTTAAAACCAAATCATAAGGGGTTATTCCCAAAGCAATCAGCTTATCCCAATAAGAGCCATCCTTATGAGTACAAACCATAATATCCCATTCCTTACGATCCATCTTTTCAAGCAAGCTATAAATATGCCGTGGTCCACCCCCAGGTAAAGTGGTTCCACTGATGATTGCTAATTTCATGATAAAAAATTGATGGTTAGAAACTTAAAAGCTAGACTTCTAACACCTCTAAAGAAGACTTACTATTATAAGATTAGATTTCCAAATAATACGATATTCCCCGAAAACTAAAGAATTTAATTTATGGCTATTTAAATAGGAGAGAAACAATCAGCTAAATTAAAAGAGTCGTAAATATGTTGAAACTTTACAGGTGAAAACCGACTACAAGAGGCCCTCGCAAACAAAACTACGGCAAGGTCAAACCTTAAGAAAGGATCCACGAGCCTATGAAATTACACGATGAGGTTTAGCACTCAATTTATTTTTATTTATCACATTACAATAAAGGGATCCCTGAAAAATTTTGCTGCCATAATTCTCTTCAATCATTTTTCAGATGCTTTAAGCACCATCAGCTTCGAGGTCATGAATAGATAGAAAATTTTCTTCCTTGATAGACAATGCGATGTTTGGATCTGAGACAAAACTATCTTTGATGACACTTAACAAAGTTGATGCCTTGGTGAAAAAAGATTGAATAGAATCTTTATCAGGTGTTTGAAGCGAAAGTTTCTCGTATAATCCAACCATATTTACTGAACGCGAAATAGATTCGCCAATTTTTTTATAAGAAATATTACGCTTTTTACTTTCAATGACCATTTCACCAAAAGAAATCCACTTATCTACATCAGCTGGATCATTACCAAGTTCAATATAATTCTCGTAAGTTTTTTCTTTTCCCTCTTTCTCCAATTGAGAAACTATTGTTCTTGACCAACCATCCAATGGTATGCCTTTAGTCGCTCGACAAATATATTTCAGTGAAAATACCATTCGATTCATCTGACTATCCAACTGCATTCCATAATCAGAATATTTTTTTGCTTCTGCAACTCTTTCAAATACGTGCCACAAACCTCCTCGCTTTTGTACTTCAGTCCGTCTTTGATCCAATTCACTGGCCTGAGCAAGACATTCCTTTTCATTACTCACTGAAATTGAAGTCGAAATATTTTTCAGTTGTTTTACAATCGAATCATCTATAGCAAGGGTTTCAATTTGCTTATCGGAAAAAACTTTGGATTTAGTTATTGCCTCTTTTCTTACCCAAGTGTTTTCTTTAAAAGGCATTTGCATGGGTGCTTCCTGTGCCGCCTCTTGTTCACAACCGGTTATGAAAATACTTGCAACTACCATATAAACAATAATCTTTATACGCTCCACTTTTATAATTCTCCGCTTAAAAAATTTTTAGATTGATCCGTTCTTATATACTAATTTTTTAAAAACTGCACAACAATGAAATAAAAAATGTATATAAATCTTACCGTCAAAATAACGAGATTAGACAAAAAATCGACATTTTTTTTATTTTTTGGTTGAGCATTCAATCCTAAATCTGGAATAGCCTAGCTTTAAGTTATTATAAATAAAGTATTTATAAAATATTAAGGATAAAGACACATAAAGCAGTCTAAGGGCACATGGATTGCATTATTTCTTGAGTGATAACAGCTTTTTGTCGCTAAGAAATCTATAAATAATAGAATATCAAAGGTTTATACGCTATGAAATCTCAAAAATTGTTTTGCTTGCTTATCGTGGCCGTCTTTTTGTTTTCCGGGTGCGAGATCAAAATGGGCCCTTCCCAGTTCTGGGATAAACTGTTCCGAACTCAAACCGATTCTAAATATTATATGGGAAAAACTGAAGACCTTGTGCAAACCCTTACGGAAGATGTTGCTGAATACGAAATAAATAAAGTAACCGTATTCGACCTAGTTGATGAAGAAAATAAAACTCCCATCCTTGGTGAATACATTTCCACCAGAATTGTTGAAGTCATCACCAAAAAATATTTCTTCCGTGATAAAGAATTCCGAGTAGCTCAAAAGGGGGAGGTTAAATCTGTTTTGGAGCAACTTAAGCTAAAAACTTCATTTCATTACGATAAAAATGAATTAAGACATTTAGGTAAAGCTCTTAATTCCCAGGCGGTAATTACGGGCAGAATTACAGATCTAGGAACCAATCTGGATATCCATCTTACTTTAACTGATGTCATGAGCGGAGAAGTTATTGCATCCGCATCAGAACCTCTAACAAGGACCAAGTTTGCTGTAGAAATGTTGCGGCATCATTAATACTTTAATCGTTTTTAATTGCTTGGCGGTAACGTGATAGCGCCATCAAAGGAAAAAAGTGCTGGTACATATGATACTTGATGAAAAAGTGGGCGGGGAATCCCGTTCCAGTAAATTCATCTTCCCACCAGGTCCCCTGTGTATTTTGATTGCGTAATAAATACTCTATACCGCGTTTTGCCGCATCTCCCGTTGCTTCACGGCCTGCGACCAAACCAAGGATCGCCCATGCCGTTTGTGAAGCAGTGCTCTTGCCCTTTCCACGTAAACTGGGTTCTTCATAGGTCTGACAGGTTTCCCCCCAACCTCCATCTTCATTTTGATGAGCTTCCAGCCATTTCAGAGCCTTTCTACTAAACGGTTGATTCATATCTTCTCCCACCGCAGCCAAACCGTTCATAGCTAAAAATGTTCCATAAATATAGTTGACGCCCCATCGGCCGAACCAACAACCATCCACCTCTTGATTTTCTTTTATAAATTTTATGGCCTGCTTTACTTGTGGATGATCGCTTTTGAATCCCCATTTTGATAGCATCCATAGAATACGGCTCGTGACATCAATTGTTGGGGGATCAAGCAAAGCCTTATGGTCCGCAAAGGGAACTTCATTTAACACTTCCTTATCATTGTCGATATCAAAAGCTCCCCACCCACCATTTTTACTTTGCATACTAAGAAGCCAACTTAAAGCTCTTTGACACTCTGCAAGCTTGTACCTGATGTCTGGAACATCTATCCGATTCAAGGCTAATAAAATTTCTGCGGTGTCATCTGTGTCGGGGTACTGTTCGTTATAAAATTCAAAAGCCCAGCCACCGGGTTCTGCATTGGAATTTTTAATTTCCCAGTCACCACGCTTGACCACCTGTTTTGAGAGTATCCACTCTCCTGCTTTTACAAGTGATGGATGATCTTTTGGTACTCCTGAATCCATCAAAGCATTTAAACAAATAGCCGTATCCCATAAAGGTGAAACGCAAGCCTGCATCCAAAGACGGTCTTCTTTTTCCAAGAAAAAACGGTCAACTGCCTCCATTCCCTTAACACAAGCAGGGGTTTTTTTTGAATATCCCAAAAAATGCAGAGCCAAAAGAGAGTTGAGCATAGCAGGCTGAATTCCCGCCCAGTCTCCCTCTTCTTCCTGGTGATCCAAGATCCATTTTTCTATTTTACGCATTGCTATTTTTCTAAAAGGCTTCCAGGGGAATTTACTAATAAGCTTGATGATTCTATCCAGATAGATAAAAGTATTACTCCAACTGGTGAAGGGTAGTCCGCTCGGCTTAAAATCTAAATCGCAATCATTTTCCTTAAAAAGTTCCTGCACATCTCGGCCTGGGGGCAAAGAGTGCACAGGCTCCAAAGAACGCACTAAAGAAAGTGGCACCACGGTCCCTCGCGACCAACTGGAAATTTCGTAAATATTAAAATAAAAGTTATTTGGTAATAGAATAATTTCCATTGGTATGGCTGGGCAAACTTCCCAAGGGATCTGCCCGAACATAGCAAGAAAAATTTTAGTAAAAACGCGAGTTTTTTTAATACCACCATTTTTGCGGATAGTATTTCGGGCACGCACCATTGCTTCGTGGTCTGCGGGAACACCTGCTAGCTTCAGGGCCATATAAGATTCCACACTAGAATTGATATCACACAACCCACCATGAAAAAGCGGCCAACTGCCATCTTTCCGCTGCATATAAAGCAAGTAATTGACAATCTTTTGCTGTTTTTCGATATCCAATCGATCGGTAAAATGCATGAAGAAAATTAGTTCCGCAGAAATAGTCACATTGGCTTCCAATTCATCGACCCAGTAACCCTGTTCATGCTGCCTAGATAGCAGATAATCCCGTGATCTTTCAATAGAACGACATAATTCAACCGCATTAAAGGAGGCTGCATTATTTGCACTAGAAGATTCTTCTTTAGAGGAAGCTTGATCCATATTTTTTATGTATTTAGCTGGTTTCATCCAAATGTATCAAAAGGCTTAAATTAACTCATTTTGCTGTATAAAGCAAAACCAGTAACGGACAAAAATACAGAACAAAACCCATTGACAACCCAGACAATCTCTTTTAATATTACCTGTTTGCGACATCTTAAATTTGAGTAACGAAGAAACTGATATATGAAGACAACTTATTTTGCAAAATCGGGTGAAGTTGAGAAAAAGTGGGTAATCATTGACGCGACAGATCAAGTATTAGGACGAGTTGCCAGTAAAGCCGCATCGATAATTCGCGGAAAAACCAAACCAACTTTCACTCCACATACAGATACAGGCGATAATGTGATCATTATTAATGCCGCCAAAGTTAAATTAACCGGACAAAAATGGGACGACAAAATCTATTATCACCATACCGGTTGGATGGGAGGAATTAAGTCCGTCACAGCCAAACAAATTTTGGATAAAAAACCTTCGGACCTATTGCAAAAAGCTATTCGCGGTATGTTACCCAAAAACAGATTGGGTCGCACCTTGAACAATAATTATCGAATATACGACACCGCTGAGCATCCACACGGAAGCCAGAATCCTGAAAACGTAAATATTTAATTTTTTTTAAAGAAAAAGACGGAGAACAAAAAGGTTATGGAAGGCACGATCGAACGATTTTATGCAACAGGCAAACGAAAAGAATCCATTGCTAAAGTATGGGTCCAAGCTGGCAAAGGAGAAATTATAGTCAATAATAAATCCCTTAAAGAATATTTTTGCCGCGAAAGCCTGGAGTGTATTGTCAAGCATCCCCTGATCGCAACCGAGACACTGGAGTCGGTAAATATTAAAGCAACAGTTAAAGGGGGTGGACTTTCCGGCCAATCAGGCGCTCTACGTCTGGGAATTTCCAGGGCTCTTATTTTAACTAATTCTAGCTTGCGAGCACCTCTCAAAAAAGCTGGATTCCTCACTAGGGATTCAAGATCGGTAGAAAGAAAGAAGTACGGGCAGCCTGGCGCACGTAAAAAATTCCAGTTCTCGAAAAGATAAACTGAAATTCCCCTTCGTGTTCTAGCTCAAAAATGGGCTTTGCCAGCTGGCAAACCTTTGCAGAAAAAATACCTGATTTTCTAAATTACCCTGTAAAATTATTCAAAGTAGAATCCTATCTTTAAATAGGAGCCTTTTATTATGATAAAAGTTGGCATTGCTGGAGCCAGCGGATATACCGGACTTGAATTGATTCGCCTTTTGGCAAATCACCCTGAAGTAGAGTTATCCGTTTTGACCTCCGAAACATATAAAGAAAAATCTATTGCTGATGTATTTCCATCCTTAAATGGAATCATCGATATTAATTTGCAGTCTCTCGATTGCAAAATTTTAAAATCCTGCGATGTGGTTTTTCTGGCGCTTCCCCACACCACTGGCATGGGTATACTTCCCGAATTATTGCAGTCTAATTGCAAAGTTATAGACTTAAGTGCAGACTATCGCTTAAAAAATGCAACTACTTATTCCGAATGGTATTCATTGACGCACACACATCCTAAATTTTTATCGCAGGTCACATACGGTCTTCCCGAATTATATCGCGAAAAAATAAAAAGTGCACAAGGGGTAGCCAACCCCGGCTGCTATCCCACCAGCGTAATTCTTGCTCTTGCTCCCTTACTAAAAACAGATTGGATAGACTTAGATAGCATTATTGCTGACAGCAAATCAGGAGTATCCGGTGCCGGGCGCAAAACTTCCATTACCACCCAATTTTCGGAAGCAAATGAGGGAGTGACTCCATATAGCCTTACGAGCCACCGTCATACTCCCGAAATAGAGCAAGAGCTTTCATACCTAGCTGGTAAACCGATTAAAATTAGTTTTTCTCCGCATCTCATTCCCATGAGCCGCGGAATGTTAAGTACGATCTATATTAATTTAAAAAATAAACTTAAAGACGAAGACTTGATAGAACATTATAAAAATATCTACAACAATGAGTATTTCGTTCGAGTTTTGGATAAAGGTAGGTTTGCGAGCACCCATTCTATATCGGGTTCTAATTTTTGTGATATCGGAATCAAGATAGATAGTCGAGTCAATCGGCTTGTTATCACAAGTGCAATAGACAACTTAATAAAGGGTGCTTCTGGGCAGGCTATTCAAAATATGAACATCATGTTGGGATTTGGAGAAGCAACAGGTCTTCAATCCCCGGCAATTTTCCCATAGAGAAAAATGAAACAATTAAAAAACAAAAACCCTTCTGTGCCGGGTTTTAAAGCAGCAGGATTGAGTTGTGGAATTAAAGACAATTACATTAAAGATTTAGCTCTCATTGTCTCGGAAGTTTCAGCGAATGCTGCTGCGGTATTCACTAAAAATCGAGTGGTATCGCCCAGTGTCATCTGGAGCCGACGTGCACTTGCAAAATCGGGTAGCTGCCGCGCAATCATTGTTAATAGTGGGAATGCCAATGCAGTGTCAGGTGCGAAAGGGCTGAAAGATTGCGAAGAAATCACTAAAAAAGTGGCGGAGGAACTGAGCATTCCACAACAAGAAGTTTTTATAGCTTCCACAGGAATTATTGGCGTGCCGCTGCCATATAAAAAAATTTTAAAAGCTACTCCAAAACTGGTTAAGCAATTAGGCTCTGCAACTAAAAACTGGAGGGATGCATCCGATGCCATTTTGACAACCGATCTGATGTCTAAATCTGATCGCATAAGTTATACCTTCAGGAATCATCGTATTGTGATTGGCGGAATCACCAAAGGTTCTGGCATGATCCATCCCAAAATGGCAACCATGCTTGGGTTTTTGTTCACGGATGCAGTTATTGATAAAAAAACCCTTAAAATGGCTTTGAAAGAAGCAACAGACCGCTCCTTTAATCGTATAACAGTGGATGGAGATAATAGCACCAATGATTGCGTCACAATCCTTGCAAATGGAAAGGCAAAAAACTCAACTATTAAAGCCGGTACTCCTGCATATCGAGAATTTTTAAAAACCTTAACTAAGTTATGTAAAAATCTTGCATCTAAAATTGTTCTCGATGGAGAAGGAGCCACGAAATTTGTAACAGTAAGAGTTCAGGGGGGCAAAACACGTAAACAGGCTTACCTAATTGCCAACTCGGTAGCAACTTCTTCATTGGTAAAAACGGCATTGTTTGGTGAAGACCCAAATTGGGGGCGAATTTTTTGTGCTGTTGGCAATGCTGGAATACCCTTTAACCCGGATAAGGTTGATATTTTTTTAAATAAAAACCTTCTTTTAAAAAATGGTGGCCCTACAAACCTATCATCAAAAAAGCTTGAAAAAGCAATGAAGAAACACGAAATCGACATCACCATAGATTTAAAATGTGGAAAAGAGTGGGAAGAAGTATTGACCTGCGATCTATCTTATGACTATGTAAAAATAAATGCGGAATATACTACATAGCTTGTTAAAATCTTTATCAGAAAAATTTGGACTGATTATCTAAAATATTTTTCGTTTGATTTAAACTCATCCAAACTATTTAAAAATGGCTGTAAGAAACATTAAGAACTGTTTCGATCCGGTATTAAGAAAACAATGCGAGATCGTCAAAAATATTGATGGGGAGTTGATCACACTGTCCGAAGACATGATTGAGACTACACTTGCTGCTCCAGGCATTGGCCTTGCAGCAAACCAGATAGGAATACCCTGGCGCATTTTTGTGGTTAATATGGGATTCGAAACAGAAAGCGATAACTTGGTCACCTTAATCAATCCTGAAATTACTGCTATGGAAGGAAGTGAAATTGGAGAAGAAGGCTGTCTGAGTATCCCCGAGGTGGTCGCGAAAGTGAATCGTGCCACCCAGGTAGAATTAAAAGCAGTTGATCTGAATGGCAAGGATGTTCGCTATGAGACCACTGGTTTTCTTGCGCGAGCCCTTCAGCATGAAATGGATCATTTAAATGGTATTTTATTTTGGGATAGTCTTGGAAAAATAAAACGGGATATTCTGAAAAGAAAATTTAAAAAGAAACTTAAAGAGCAGGGTGAATGAACATAGTCTTTATGGGAACTCCGGAGTTCGCCCTTCCAACATTAGAGAAAATATACAACTCTTCACATTCTATTTTATCTGTTGTAACCCAGCCTGACCGACCCAAAGGTCGAGGCCAGAAAAATTATTCTTCTCCTATAAAAAATTTTTCAAATGATAACAATATCCCATTACTGCAACCTGAAAACGTTAACACACAAGATTTTATCAATCTATTATCAAAAAATCGCCCCGACTACATCATTGTGGTAGCCTTCGGTCAGATTCTGCATGAAAATCTCCTAAAGGTACCCTTGCAATTTTGCATCAACTTGCACTCCTCTCTTTTACCTAAATACCGGGGGGCAGCTCCAATTAACCGAGCCATTCTTAATGGAGATTCCATTTCCGGAGTTACCACTATGATTATGGACAAAGGGATGGACACGGGAGACATATTACTGAATCAGGAGATTCTAATTGAGAAAAATGACGATGCAAAATCCCTTCACGATAAGTTATCAGAAAGTGGTGGTGAGTTGGTTATTAAGACCCTTGCCCGTTTAAAAAACAATAATCTTTTGCCAATACCCCAAAACTCTGAGTTGGCAACTTATGCGCCAAAGCTTAAAAAAGAAGAAAGCCTTCTCAATTGGCAGTTAGATGCCAATGATATTTTTAATAGAATACGAGGTCTGACTCCCTGGCCAGGAACACATACTTTTTACAATGGTAAAAGACTTAGTATCTTAAAAGGCGAAGTCATTCCTGGAGAGCCGTCCGATCGCCCGGGCTTTGTCGAGCGGATCACTGACTCCGGTATAGAAGTGGGTACTGGAAAAAACCGATTGAAAATAATAGAACTAAAACCAGAAGGTAAAAAAGCCATGTCGGTAAAAAGTTTTCTCTCGGGTTATATAATCAATCGGGGTGATTCATTAAGCTTAGATTAAATTCACTACCTTTTTAGGAGGTAAATATGCCAAGAACTTTGGTTACAGGCGGTGCCGGATTCCTGGGATCGCATCTATGCGAGTACTTGCTGAATAAAGGGCATGAAGTTATCTGTATGGATAATTTGATCACAGGATCAAAACAAAACATTTTCGACATCAAAAATAATGCATTTGATTTCGTTAACCATAATGTTTCCGAATTTATCAATATCGATGGTAACTTAGATTATATTTTACACTTTGCCTCTCCCGCCAGCCCCATAGATTATCTAGAACTTCCCATTCAAACTTTAAAGGTAGGAGCGCTGGGAACTCATAACGCACTCGGACTTGCTAAAGCAAAAAAAGCTGTTTTTCTATTAGCCTCAACCTCTGAAGTTTACGGAGACCCTTTGATTCATCCGCAACCGGAAGAATATTGGGGAAATGTAAATCCAATCGGACCAAGAGGGGTTTATGATGAAGCAAAAAGATTTGCAGAAGCCATCACCATGGCCTATCACCGTACACATGGTATCAACACAAAGATCGTTCGGATATTCAATACATACGGACCAAGAATGCGTATTAAAGATGGCCGGGCTATACCAAACTTTCTCAAGCAGGCACTGACTGGTGAGGATTTAACGATATATGGTAATGGTTCGCAAACACGTAGCTTTTGTTTTGTCACAGATCTAGTTGAAGGTATCTTTCGGTTATTAACATCCGAACAACATGAACCCGTTAATATTGGCAACCCAAAAGAAATGACTATTCGACAAATGGCAGATAAAATTTTGCAAGCAACCCAAAGCAATAGTAAAATTGTTCATGTTCCTTTACCGGAAGATGATCCAAAAACACGTCAACCCAACATTACTCTTGCGAAAAAGATTCTCAATTGGGAGCCAAAAGTTAGCCTGGACGAAGGCTTAAAGTCCACGCTGGAATATTTTCAACAAAAACTCAATATCTCCTGAA
This sequence comes from uncultured Nitrospina sp., assembly GCA_964471995.1. Lineage (GTDB taxonomy): Bacteria > Nitrospinota > Nitrospinia > Nitrospinales > VA-1 > UBA8687. Next base: position 15,383 of record CAYYIR010000003.1, read on the forward strand.
AGGAAATACGAGTAAAAAAATTAAATTCGATCAAATATTCATTGGATGAAGGATAGCCGTGAAAACCATTAGATAATATGTTAGTACGTGAAAACAAATTTTTCAGCCTTTTAGATAAAAGTCTTTTATAAAAAACTTTAACTATCAACAAAAAAAATCTTAAATGGAACGGGTAAAAATTCTTCTTAATATTAGTGCTGATTTAAAAAAAACAGTGGCTGAAACCTTATCTGGAGAAATATTAAATTCAGCTCAGCAAATCAAAAGTAGACTGGAAATTGGAGGAAAACTACTACTAATGGGAAATGGCGGCAGTGCAGGGGATGCACAACATATAGCAGCCGAATTGGTCGGACGATTTAAAAAAGAAAGAAAAGCTATGCCAGCTCTCGCATTAACAGTTGACACTTCTTCTTTGACCGCACTTGGAAATGATTATGGCTTCGAAACAATATTTGAAAGGCAAATAGAAGCCCTTGCAAATAAAAACGATGCTGTTATTGGAATCAGTACAAGTGGCAATTCTGAAAATGTAGTGCGTGCAATTAAAAAAGCAAATTCTATGGGAGCATACACGATTGGACTCTTGGGAAACGATGGAGGTAGATTAAAAGAAATCGTTAATCTTCCAATAGTTGTCCCCTCAAATGATACAGCTCGAATTCAAGAAGTTCATATAACAATTGGTCATATTATCTGTGAAATTATAGAAGAAGACTTGTAAATGAAAGAAAGATTCAAATATTTCTTTGACCAAAAAGATAGACCAAAAATTTTGGTTATTGGTGATCTTATTTTGGATGAATATGTATGGGGCGGAATCAACCGGGTGTCACCTGAAGCTCCCGTACCTATACTAGAAACTCGCTCCGAAACTCTTGCCCTTGGAGGCGCTGCAAATGTTGCTAACAACTTAGTTGCTTTAGGATGTGAAGTTCATCTTTGTGGAGCTATTGGTAAAGATGAAAAAGGGGACAAACTTTTGCAAAATATCCATAACCGTTCTATCCAAACAGAAGGAATATTTCGGTTTGTTCATCGACCCACCACATCAAAAATGCGGATCATTGCACACAACCAACAAGTTCTTCGAATCGACAAAGAAGACAATCGACCTATTACAGAAGAGACTGAAAAAAAACTCATTCAGTATATAAGTCAAATTCTTCCCGTTATGGACGGAGTGGTTTGTTCTGATTATCAAAAAGGAATTCTCACTGAAAAAGTGGTCCATTCCATCATGCGCAGGGCTAAAAAAGCTAAAAAGTCAGTGGTTGTTGATCCGAAAAGTTCAGATTTTTCGCTTTATAAAGATGCAACTATTATCACACCCAATTTGAAAGAAGTTGTTCGATCTGTACCCATCAAAATAACTGATAAAGAAAGCCTAAATCGTGCTGCGGAATATCTTTTAAACCTTACTCGCTCAAAAGCCATTCTGATCACTGAAGGAAAAGATGGTATGACGCTTTTTCAAAATAAAGAAAAGCCTGCGTCTATTCCAACCGTTGCAAAAGAAGTTTTTGATGTTACTGGCGCAGGTGATACCGTAATAAGTGTGTTTAGTATGGCTGTTTTTGTTGGGTTCGATTTCAAAGAAGCTGCTTGGCTTTCTAATATGGCTGCTAGTATCGCAGTAGGAAAAGTTGGAACAGCTGTGGTCACGTTAAAAGAAATTAATGAATTTCTTCACGAAGAAATGCTACGCACTTCTCATACAGTTCTAGAGCTCGAAGAGTTGAAAAAAATTGTTGGTCTTGCAAAAAGTACCGATAAAAAGGTCGTATTTACTAACGGCTGCTTCGATATCATACATGGGGGTCATATCGAGTTTTTACAAAAAGCCAAGTCCTTAGGTGATATTTTAGTGGTTGGACTTAATACAGATCACTCCGTCCGAAATTTAAAAGGAGAAGGACGGCCCATCAAAAGCGAGCAAGAACGTGCCAACATTCTTTCTGCTCTAAAATTTATTGATTACATCACACTTTTTAACGAAGCAACTCCAGAAAAATTAATTCGTGAAATAAGGCCTGACATCCTTGTAAAAGGCGATGACTATAAAATTGATGAAGTAGTGGGGCGTGAAATCGTTGAAGGTTATGGAGCGCATGTAGAACTGATTCCAATTCTAAAGGGTCATTCGACTACTATGACCCTTGAAAAAATTCTCGCCAACCATCGGCCTGAAGAGGGTAATGGAAAATAAGTTTCATCAATTGATTTATTGATCTTCAAAGCCACCCAAATGTCTGCCAGGTATAAGATATTTTTTAACGTAATCCTCTATCCCTTCTTCCAATGACATAGTAGGATGAACGTATCCTAAATTACGAATCTTCTTCGTATCCGAACAAGTATGATACTGATAATGTTTTTTTATTTCTTCCGGCATATCAATATACTCAATATGTATTTTTTCCCCCATAGCAAAAAAAATTGCCTTGGCAAGATCGTTCCAGTTTCTTGCATGGCCGGAACCCACATTAAAAATTCCTCCAGTATTCTTGTGCTCCAGAAAAAATAATGTCATAGCAACAGCATCTTTTATGTATAAAAAATCTCTTTCCTGTCCTCCATCGGAATATTCTGGCTTGTAAGACTTAAATAAGCGTAGCTTGCCCTCATTTCTAACCTGAAGAAAACCTTTCCGCACCATGCTTTGCATATCCCTTTTATGATATTCATTGGGGCCGTATACATTGAAATACTTCAACCCCACAAGACTTTTCAATACACCTTGAGATTGAGCCCATAGATCAAATTTTTGTTTACTGTCTCCATATAAGTTGAGAGGTTTCAACAACTTTAATCTAGATTCATCATCCCAGTAACCGTTTTCACCTGCACCATAGGTTGCTGCACTAGAGGCATAAATAAATCGAATATTTTTTTCAAGACAGTAACTTGCTAAATATCGAGTATATTCAAAATTATTTTCATTTAAATATGCTTCATTTGTTTCAGTTGTTACAGAACAAGCTCCCATATGAAGTATGGCATCACAACTCGGAAGTTTTTTCCCTAAAATTTTTTTCAGAAAAATATCCTGACCAATCAACTGATCAAAAATAAGCGGATTAAGGTTATTTTGTTTTTCTGGATGATCCACCTGATCAACAATCCAAATATTATTGAAACCTTTTTTGTTTAGCCCGTTTACCAAGGCGCTTCCTATAAAACCCGCCCCACCTGTTACAACAATCATGTTTTATTTCCCGATAGTAATGAATATCTTTATACTTATGATAGATGGATGCTGAGACAGATAGGAAAATGTTTAATTGGCATTTTCCCAAATTGATTAGAAAAATTTGGTTAACTTTAGATTAGCTTTTTTTACTTTCCATCGAACATGTATTTAAAGTTAACTTATAACTTATCCTCGTTATACCGTATGGTTTTTCTGATAATAAACTTTTAGGAGGAAAAAGTTTTTCTGTGCATCAAAGTTATTTAAAATCGTAGGCCACATTCTGTTCAGCCCAGCCTAAAAAACCATCTTTAACCGGATCTCCGGTATAATCAGATGCCCCTTTTGCCCAGGTTTCTGGTTGATCCCAGTTATCACCATAATGATATAAATACATTTTAGCTTTTACTTCATCGGGCAAAGTAATCAATTCTTGATAAGATGCATGCACCCCGCCGTAAAACAATTGTGTGTCGTGAAACATAACTTCGGCCGTTTTATTGAATCGAATTGGATAATCCAAATCAAACATGGTGTCCCCTGAAATCCACACTCGTCTATTTATAAATACACCCGAACACCATTGCGATTCATCCACGCTTATAGCCGTGTCAGGGAAATGCCGAGTTCTCATTATTACAAGCTCAATCGGGCCATGCTTGTAAGTCCAGAATTTTCTTCCATCGATCGCAATATTTTGTGGACGCAAAATATTAAAAAAATCATTCAATTGCAGAGGACGACCCTGATCTGTCTCACAGAATTCGCAACCCCCTGCCAAGCTTTTAGTCCATAACAAATCCTGATAATCCCTCAAAATAATCATATCCGGCTTTTCTGCCATGGGAGTATAACGATTCATCAAAGCAACTTCTTCCAAACCACCAATATGATCTGCATGACTATGAGTAGGAAGGTAGCAACGCACTTTTAAAACACTCAATCCAACATCATTTAAAGCCAAAGGCCCCTGCGTGCCACAATCAATCAAAACGTGATGATCACCTTGGATAATTAGAATATTAGATTGTCGTCGACGTTTTGCAAAAGCAGACCCAGTGCCAATAAACACAACACGAAGATGACCTTCCGTGGTTAGGGGAAGAGACGCTCCATTCTTACAAATCTCGTTCACCTCATACATACATTATCTCCTCTACCCGAAATTAATAGATTGGATTCTCAAAAGTAGTAGTTATTTGAAATTTATTCGAAATTAATTCGAACACCGTAGCACAAAACCAGGGGTTACGTCCATAACAGTTTGATTTTTTGGGATAAATTCAACTTTGAAGGTATTAATTTTTGGTATGTCAAAAACAATTACAGGGCAGATTTCTTATTCAACCTGATAAAAAAAGAGGAGTTATATTTTTTTGCCAAACAAGCAATCTCTATTATTAGTCAGACTTTCTTTTATTTTTAAAAAACAACTTCTTAATTGGGTTGGGGAATTCAGATGTTTTAAGTTATAATCCATAACCCCGGCTTAACGGATCAATAAATTCCCTTTCCCTAATGAAATGAAATATTTAGTAGTTATTGTGGCAGGCCTAACAGACAGACCTATCGCTGAAAAAGATAATAAAACCCCTTTGCAACTTGCAGAGACTCCCAACCTGGATGCTCTTGTGCAAAAAGGCCAATGTGGATCTGTGCAAACTATACCCGAAACCATGCATCCGGGAAACGAAGTATCTGGTCTGGGGCTTTTCGGCTATAATCCCGAAAAATTTAAACCCGGTCATGCGGCTTTAGATGCTATCGGACTCGAGATAAATATAGAGGCGGATGAAATCCCTTTATGTTGTGATCTGATAACCCTGCAAGCTACACATGACGATATGGTCATGAAAGATTATACCGGAGGAAATTTATCTAAAGAAGATTCTGAGCTTTTGGTAAAAGCTTTAAACGAGCAGGTAGTGGATGTCTCGGCCACGTTCCATAGTGGAAAGGGTTACCATAATCTTCTAGTAATAAAACATCCTGCATTACAGGAAAGATTGTCTCCCCCAAATGAATTGATCGGTGAAGGAATTCGACAGTTCATGCCTGAGGGAAAAGAGGTTCGTGAACTAATATTTGTGATGAATCAGGCACAAATAATTCTACACAATCATCCTTATAACCAAAAAAAGACTAAGGAACAAAAAGACGCCGTAAATAGTATTTGGTTATGGGGTAATGGTGATCGACCATCTTTACCTTCCTTTAATGAGAAATTCGGAAAATCAGCAACGGTCATCACCGCATCAACCATGATCAAAGGACTTGCCAGGCATACCGGAATAGAAGTTGTCGATATTGCAGGAGCAACCGGTTTTTACAACACAAATTATTCTGGAAAAGTAAAAACTACTTTGGCTGAATTAGAAAAGAAGGATGTTGTTTTCTTGCATATTTCTGCAGGAGAAGAAGTTTCTCTAAAAGGTAATATTGACGATAAAATTCACATAATTGAAGATTTTGATTCGGAAGTAATTAAACCTATTGCTCAGGCTTTGGAAACCCAAGAAGAAACAAAATTACTTATTGTGGTAAACCATGTAAGTTCAGTTTCATTGATGAAATATGACCGAGCTCCAGTACCTTATCTTGTCTATTCTTCCAAAATGGGAAAAGAAACTTCCGATTTACATAAATATGACGAACAAATTTTAGAGACAGGAAAAAAGTTCAATACCGCTCACGAATTAATTGAAGCATTTTTTAATAACAAAATTTAAACCCGCTTTTTGGTCGTATCAAACTATTGCGATCCGTTAGCAGTGATCTATTTGATTAATAATTTTTTTAGTAAACTATGAACAGGCCATTAGTAGTACAAAAGTATGGAGGCACCTCTGTTGGCAATTTGGATCGTATTAGACATGTTGCCAAAAGAATCGAACATGTTCGAAAAACCGGAACTCAAGTCGTTGTAGTTGTTTCAGCAATGGCAGGGGAAACCGACAAACTTGTAAAAATGGCCAGTGAAATTTGCGATAATCCAGAACGAAGGGAGATGGATCTTTTATTGTCTTCCGGAGAAAGAATTTCAAGTGCGCTGCTAACCATGGCGCTTCAAGCTCGAGGGATTTCTGCCATATCCATGACAGGAAGACAAATTGGTCTGCAAACAGATAGTGTTCATACCCGCGCCAGAATCAAACAAATCGATGCAAAAAGAGCCCGACAAGCACTCAAAAATAATAATGTTATCGTTGTTGCAGGTTTTCAAGGCATCAATGAACAAGGCGATGTAACAACTTTGGGACGAGGAGGTTCAGACACCTCTGCCGTTGCACTAGCTGTTGCGCTAGGCGCTTCTCAATGTGAAATTTATACAGACGTAGATGGTGTTTATACTGCAGACCCAAGAATGGTACCAAAAGCAAAAAAACTCGATGTGGTATCGTATGATGAGATGCTGGAAATGGCCAGTCTGGGTGCCAAAGTTTTGCAAATACGCTGCGTTGAATTTGCTCATAAATTCCAAATGCCCTTGGTTGTAAAATCCTCTTATATAGAAGGAAGCAAGGGAACTTTGATATGCGAGGAGGACTCAAATATGGAACAACCGCTGGTTTCCGGAATCATGTATGATAAAAATCAGGCGAAAATAACCTTGAAAGAAGTCCCAGACCAACCGGGTATAGCGGCAAATATTTTTGAACCCATTGCTGCCGCCGGTCTTTCCGTAGACATGATCATTCAGAATATTAGTGCAGAAGGCCATACAGATTTATCTTTTACACTCGGTCGAGAGGAACTAGATGAGGCCATGATGATTATGGACAAAGTGGCAAAAAAAATTCGGGCGGTCAACGTAAGTGCAGATTCAAAAATTTCTAAAATATCAATAGTTGGGGCAGGGATGAGGAGCCATTCTGGAGTTGCTGCGCGAATTTTTAAATCGCTTTCAAAAGAAAAAATTAATATTCTGATGATAAGCACATCCGAAATTAAAGTTTCCTGTATCATCGAGCAAAAACATACTAAAGCTGCTGTCAATGCATTGCATAAAGCTTTCGATCTGGACAAAAAACCGAATGCAATAAAGAGTATCAAAAAACAAAATTTTTCAGCTCGAAATAAATCAACCGCTAAGAAAAAATGAATACTGTAAAAATTTATGACACAACACTTCGAGATGGATCTCAAGCCGAAGGTATTTCCTTTACTGTCGAAGATAAAATTCGAATTGCGCATAAACTGGATGAAATTGGAGTCCATTATATTGAAGGCGGCTGGCCAGGGTCTAATCCACGTGATATAGATTTTTTTTCTAAAGCCAATCGTGAAAATTTTTTGCAAACTAAAATCACAGCGTTTGGAAGCACCCGTTATCCAGATAAAAACGTAGAAAAAGATTTGGTGATTCAAGCCCTAATGAAAACCGAAACCGATGTGGTTACACTTTTCGGGAAGACATGGGATCTGCATGTCAAAGATGCCTTGTCCACGAGTCTAGATGAAAATCTACGTATGATTTTTGAAAGTATTGAGTATCTTAAAAAATATCGAACAGAGGTGTTATTTGATGCGGAACATTTTTTTGATGGTTATAAAGATAATCCCAACTATGCAATCAAGGCAATTAAAGAAGCCGAATCAGCTGGAGCTGATTGGATTGTGCTTTGTGATACTAATGGAGGGTCACTCCCGGATGAAATCGATTTAATACTTTCGGAAGTCAAAAGTTCCGTTTCCGCTAAATTGGGAATTCACGCACACAATGATTCTGAATTGGCTGTTGCAAATTCTCTCCGTGCTATTGGTGCTGGAGCTGAACAGGTACAAGGCACTGTCAACGGAATTGGAGAGAGATGCGGAAACGCGAATCTTATTTCTATTATCCCCAACTTGAAAATTAAAATGGGAATAGACTGCATCTCTTTTGAGCAACTACAGACATTAAAGGATGTTTCGGCCTTTGTAGATGAACTGGCAAATAAAGCGCATTGGAACCAACAACCCTTCGTAGGAAAAAGTGCATTTGCCCACAAAGGCGGTGTTCACGTAAGTGCAGTACGTAAAAATTCAAAAACCTATGAACATGTACAACCCGAAACCGTCGGCAACAGGCAACGTATTTTGATATCGGATCTGTCTGGGAAAAGTAATGTACTGCAAAAAGCCAAAGAATTCGGAATTGACGTGGATGCCGGGGATCCTAAAATCCAAAATATTCTAGAGACTCTCAAAAATTCTGAAAACCTTGGGTTTCAATATGAAGGGGCTGAAGCCTCCTTCGAACTATTGATGCGAGATGCCTTAGGTGAAAAAGAAAATTTTTTCGAATTTATCGGCTTTAGAGTTATCGTTGAAAAACGTAACGAAGGTGCAAAGCTCGTCTCTGAAGCCACTGTTAAACTTAAGGTCAATGATGTACAAGAAGTTTCTACAGCAGAAGGCACAGGACCAGTCAATGCTCTCGATAAAGCTATAAAAAAAGCGTTGATCAAATTTTTTCCGGAACTAGCTGAGATTAATCTATACGATTATAAAGTACGCATTCTCGAAGAGAAAAAGGGTACCCGTGCTAAAACCCGTGTCTTGATTGAATCGGGTGACCAACACCATAAGTGGGGAACGGTAGGCGTGTCTGAAAATATCATTGAGGCAAGTTGGCAGGCTTTGATCGACAGCATCGCTTATAAACTGAATTCTTTTTCAAAAAGCGACCCAAAGACATAGAAGTCTGACTCATTGATTAAAGTTTTAAACGGTTGTTGCTATTTCCTCAAATGGGCCCCTTAAGACTCCAACGCTTATGCCCATTTTAAAGGAATCTGAATATTTAAATATTGTAAGGTCTATCCAAATGTTTAAAAAAATCTTTTTCTAGTTCTTAAGATTTTTAGAGTTGCTATTATTTTTTTATTCAAAGGAAGGACGAGGTCCTGTTCGCAACAATTGACCAACTGTTTCACGATAATATTCCCGCATTTGTTTAGTATGTTTTTCATAATCATGTAGTAACGCATTTACAAGAGTATCGGCATCATCACCACTATAAGATAATAACCGAGCCAATTGTGCCAATTCAGTTATTTCCTTCGGTAGAGTATTAGTGGGAGCCTGTCTAATAATCCTCAATGCACATTCCAGTTTTCTTAAGAAAAGGTAATTCTCTTTTACAAGATCTGCTTTAACCTGATCGATCATTCCATGAGCAACGAACATATTTATTGACTCAATAGTATTAGTTTTTCGTAGGCGAGGGTTTTTTCCCCCGTGTATCAATTGCAGAATTTGAATTGTGAACTCAATATCAGCAATACCACCATAACCAAGCTTTACATTTTTTCCTTTAGTTTTTTCTTCAGCTAATTCTAATTCCATTCGTTCCCGCAACCGTGAAATTTCTATAAGCGCACTGTATTCAAATTTATCTCGAAAAACAAAATCGTGTACTACACCTATAAATTTTTGACCAATATCTTTATCTCCAGAAACCATACGCGCCCTTACCATTGCCTGTTGTTCCCATATTCTTGCCCGCGATTTAAAATACTTCGCGTATCCCTCAATGGAAAGAACTAATACCCCCCCCTCTCCTTCTGGCCTAAGATCTGTATCAATCTTATAGGCGAAACCCGAAGGGGTCATTTCTGAAGTTAGTTTATAGATCAACTGTGAAACAGCATGATAATGGGTTCCTTCCGAACTATTTTCTTCAGACTCATCGTAAACGAAAATAATATCCAAATCAGAGCCAAAGTTTAGTTCTCCGCCACCATACTTCCCTAAACCAACGATACAAAAATTTTCAGGTATCGGATTACCCTTCTTCCTACTTACTTCCTCAAATGCTAATTTAGAAACAGCCTGCAAATAAACATCAGCAAGATTTGAAAGATCAAGAAGGGTATCTTCTAAAGCTGCCTCTTTAATTAAATACCTCACCCCAATCCGTAATTCTTCATACAGTTTAAATCGGTGCAAAATAATAGCTTTTTTATCTAATGTATTAACTGTCATTAAATTTTTATCCAAATCTTCATACATTTTTTCTGAAGTTTTAAATCGATAAATTTCGTCCATGTCGGAAAGTAAATCTAAAAATTCAGGTCGCTTGATTAGTATTTGTGAAAGAAAACCACTACTACCAAATAAAATTAGTAAGAATTCAAGAAACTTGTCATTCTCCTGAAAAAGCTTTAAAAAGGATTCTCTGGCACCCGTAGCTTCAACAAATTTACATAGGTTCTCGATAGCTTTCCCTGGGCTTGGTACTTTTTTGCACTGGGTGATAATCTTGGGAAGGATTAAGTCAAATTCTTGAATACTTTTTTCAGAAGGGTATGAAAATGCCGAACCATCTCGAAAGACTTTTAAAAAACGAAACGCTTGCCCCGGGTCAAGGATTAATGGAATGGAAGCCAGCGTGTCTTCCGAAAATAGTTTTTTCTCTTCGTCAGACAGTTTCCATTCATTCGAAATCACTTCTGCTGCTTCCCTTTCTTCTTTTTCTACAAATTGCTCGGCAAACATTTTCCCAACAAAAGAAGTATGTGATTCATAATCACGCATCAAGTTACTTGAAAGATCCTCAACCGTATTACCTTTAATACACATCTTTCTAGCAAGGACAGCTCTGTCCACATTGCTTTCGGGAATCTGGTGTGTTTGCATACCAAAAGTTATTTGCACTTTATTTTCAAGGTGCCTCA
>CAYYIR010000004.1:0-3987 GCA_964471995.1 uncultured Nitrospina sp.
CTCATTCGTAATCAACCAGGAAGATTAGCACGATAACGCTTTGAAACTAATCTCAAGATTCTTCTAAGTTGGTATGGAATAGTTAATGCCGACGGTTTACCTTTAGCCGCCAATTGCATGCATAGCGCGGGTGGGTCGTTCGAAATCATCGAGATTGATTTTATGACCTGGTTCTTTAACAAGGACTGCCTGATTGATGGTTTCGATGATGGCTTGATCTGTTGCACCTGATCGGATCAGTTCTTTAAGGTTGGTTTCTTCTGTTGAGAACAGACAAGTTCTCAGTTTTCCATCCGCAGTCATACGGATTCTGTTGCAGTGGTCGCAAAAAGGATTGCTGACTGCTGTAATAATTCCTATTTTGCCCTTACCATCGGCAAAGTTGTATTCACTAGCTGGCCCGATTTCAAGAGAATTATCTATGGGGACCAGTTCGTAGTTCTCTTTGATCATGTCCACGATTTCGTGGCCGAATAATACTTTATCCCGTTCCCAAACCTTATCGGAATCTAAGGGCATGAATTCAATGAAACGGATTTCGAAACCATCTGAACGGCCCATTTCGATTAGGCTCATTATTTCTGTTTCTGAAAAGTTCCGCACTGCGACAGCGTTTATCTTGATGGATTTGAAGCCAACTTTACGAGCAGTGTCCAAGCCATCGAGAACAGATTGGAGGCAATCTCGGCGATTTACATCACGGAACTTATCTGGATCAAGCGCATCCAGACTTACATTTAATCTTTTTAGGCCAGCATCCTTGAGGCTTTGAGCTTGGTCTTTTAAAAAATATGCGTTGGTGGTCATAGCAATGTCGTCAATGCCATCGACTTCATCCAACATTTTAATCAGTGCAGGAAGATTTTTCCTCATCAGTGGTTCGCCACCTGTTAATCTGAGACGATTGATTCCCATGCTAGATACGATTTGGGCCACTCGTTTTATTTCTTCAAAAGAAAGCAGATTGCTTCTATCCATGAATTCAACGTTATCCGCCGGCATACAATAGGTGCATCGAAAATTACAGCGGTCGGTCACCGAAATGCGCAGATTAACAATTGTTCTGCCCATTCCATCAATGAGTTGGGGTCTGGATGTTTTTGGTATTATCGTCATTCTAATTTTCCGTCCTTTGTTTTACTATAATTGGAAGAATAGGCGTTTATTGTTTTATGTATATTAAATTATAACTTTTTTAGTCCGTTTATGTATAGGATTTGTTTAAATTATCCAAAATACCTCAAAATTGAGAAAACCCCGTTGGTGACCATATCCATAACTATTTTACATTTAAAGGGATAATTGTAGCAAAAGGAAGAAAAATAAAGAACTTTCGATACATGGTAGCATCAAAAAATTGTAGCGAAGGTATAAATTGATATATAATTAGAAGTAAATCGATAACTTGATTTTGCGGGTATTGGCTTATTTAAAGTCAAATTAATTATTAAAAAATAAGGGTTTAACCAGTGACTGTCATAGAAGATAAATTTTCCGCGAAGTTTGAGGAAGTGGCAGCAAATATCAAACACCGTGGTGCTTATTATCAAGAAGATGCCTCAGAAAAAGGCATGGCTTTAATTGAGGCTAAGTATAAGGACACAAAAATATACTGGCTGGCCGATGTAAAAGAAGATCGTATTTTCAGCGCTCGTTTTTTCGCTTACGGCGGAAAAGTTTCTTTAGTGGTAGCAGAAACTCTTTGCACTATGGTAGAAGGCCTGACAGTGGATGAAGCATGTTCGCTTTTGAAGGACGATATAGATGCAAAACTTCGTGATAATCCTGATGTGTCATCAGTGCCTGAGTCAAAACAAAAAGCTTTTGAAATCGTCGATGAAATACTAAAACTGGTTAAAGATCAATATGCTGCGGCTAAGGGAGTTGCCATTGCTAGTGCTTCAATTAATAAAGAGGAGTTCAAATCTACAAGCGAATTGAATCTGGTAGCTCAAGCTTGGTTGGGGTTGACACTGGAAGAACAGAAAGAACAAATAGAGTTAGTTTTAGATGAACATATTCGTCCAGCGTTGATGAACGATGGCGGTAATGTTCAATTATTGGATGTTACCGATGGTGAAAAAGTACTGGTTCAATATCAAGGTGCCTGCGGCAGTTGCGGGTCTTCCCTTGGGGCCACATTATCTTTTATGGAATCTACATTACGCAAACATGTATACAACGAAATTAACGTTGTACCGCAGGTATAACCTGGAGAAATATTATGAGTGATGAACAAAACTCCGTCTCCGATTTATTAGAAGACAATCAATATAAGTATGGATTCACGACTGATGTCGAATCAGAAACTTTTGCCAAGGGGCTGAACGAAGACGTGGTTCGTGCTATTTCTAAAAAAAAGAATGAACCTGAATTTATGCTTCAATTTCGCCTAAAGGCTTTTGATAAATGGAAAACAATGAAGGAACCAGCTTGGCCCAACGTGCATTACCCTCCGATCGATTTTCAGGATATTTCCTACTATTCCGCACCTAAAAAAAAGAAACAACTCCAAAGTTTAGATGAGGTTGACCCTGAAGTAATGCGGACGTTCGAGAAATTGGGTATTCCATTAGATGAGCAGAAAAAACTGGCGAATGTAGCGGTAGATGCAGTTTTTGATAGTGTCAGCGTTGCCACCACCCATAAGAAAAAATTAATGGAACAGGGAATCATTTTTTGTTCTATTTCAGAAGCGCTTCAGGATTATCCGGAATTGATTGAAGAATATCTCGGAACGGTGGTTCCTGTAGGAGACAATTATTATGCGGCATTAAACAGTGCTGTATTTACTGACGGATCATTTGTTTATATTCCGCCAGACACCATCAGTCCAATGGAAATCTCCACTTACTTTCGAATAAATACAGAAGAGACTGGCCAATTTGAGCGGACCCTAATTATATGTGCTGAAAATAGCTATGTATCCTACCTGGAAGGTTGCACCGCGCCACAGTTTGATACCAATCAACTTCATGCGGCGGTTGTAGAACTAGTAACCATGGACAATGCTGAAATCAAATACAGTACTGTACAAAACTGGTATGCCGGGGATAAAGAAACCGGTAAAGGTGGTATTTATAATTTTGTGACAAAACGTGGAAAATGTGCCGGTGAGAACTCTAAAATTTCATGGACCCAAGTGGAAACTGGATCTGCGATCACGTGGAAGTATCCCAGTTGTATCTTGCAAGGAGATAACTCTAGTGGAGAGTTTTATTCTGTTGCTTTAACTAATGGGCATATGCAGGCTGATACGGGAACAAAAATGATCCATATTGGTAAAAATACACGTTCCAGTATTATATCCAAAGGTATCTCGGCAGATTATTCTAGTAACAGTTATCGTGGTCAGGTAAAAGTAGGGAAAAATGCCATCAATGCAAGAAACTATAGCCAATGTGATAGCATGTTGGTAGGAGATAAATGTAGTGCACACACCTTTCCTTATATAGAAACGGCTAATAACTCTGTACAGGTTGAACATGAAGCTGCAACCTCAAAAATAAGTGAAGACCAATTGTTCTATTTTGAATCGCGAGGAATTTCCAGAGAAAATGCTATCGAAGCTGTCATTAGTGGATTCTGTAAAGATGTTTTCAAACAATTGCCAATGGAGTTTGCTGTAGAGGCGCAGAAACTATTGACTCTGAAATTGGAAGATAGTGTTGGCTGATTAAGGTTGCTTTATTTGAGAAAAATATACGAATCAAAAAAGTGAAAGTCTCCAAAACCTTTAGCTAGTTTTTGGGGAATGTATTTTAAATACTGGGAGCTACCCGGTCGCCCGCCTAGCGGGTTTTTTTATTTGATAAATCGAGGAACAGATTGAATGCTTGAAATTAAAGATTTGCATGCAGGAGTTGATGGAAATGGGATTGTAAACGGTGTTACCCTTTCTATAAATAAGGGCGAAATTCATGCCATCATGGGACCGAATGGGTCAGGAAAAAGTACGTTGGCCAAAGTTTTGTCGGGGCACCCAGC
>CAYYIR010000004.1:4087-16765 GCA_964471995.1 uncultured Nitrospina sp.
GAAAAAAAGAAAAATGAAATTTTACAAATGGCTATCCTTCAACCTAGGCTGTCAATTTTAGATGAAACAGACTCTGGACTCGATATCGATGCGCTTCGAATAGTTTCTGAAGGAGTTAACAAGCTACGCAGCGAAAACAATGCTCTTATTCTCATAACTCATTATCAACGTTTGCTGGATTACATTAAACCTGATTTTGTCCATGTTCTTAATAAGGGAAAAATTATTAAATCTGGAGATAAGTCGCTGGCTCTAGAACTTGAATCTCAGGGATATGATTGGGTCACTTCCGCAAATTAAGGAAAATATGTCTGATACACTCGCAGAACCAACTGAAGAGGTCGCTTTTCTTGATCTTTATAAAAAATTTTTGATAGAAAAAAAACCGAACTCTGCTTTGCGAGCTATACAAGAAGCGGCTTTAAGCCGGTTCGAAACACTTGGGTTTCCCAACTCAAAGCATGAAATGTATACCTTCGTGAATACGAAGAATCTGTCCACTACGCCATTTAAAATCCCCAGTTATTCTACGGAACTTGCTGAAGACAACATCGCAAGCCATATTTTTCCTGGTTGCGAAAATAGTTGCCTGGTATTTGTCAATGGTGCGTTCAATTCTTCTCTGTCAAAATTAGGAGCAATAGAGGACTCTGTAAGCATCTCATCTCTCTTAGAAAAGGTTGATACGGACTATGTCTTGGGTGCTTTAGAAAATGAGAATGATGTGTTCGCTTGTTTGGCAAACGTTTTTTGTGAAGATACAACGGTTGTTGAAATTTCTGATAAGACGCAGGTACCAGTTCCCATTCAAACCCTTTTTATTTCTTCTGGGGACACTTCCGCACCCATTATCTGCTCACCTAAGTTGATATGGAAAATAGGAAAGCTAGCAGAACTTAAAGTGATTGAGAAATCCGTTGGGGTACGATCAGGTTATTTTTTAAATATGACTCAGGATTGGAGAATATCAGAAGGGGCAGGAGTAGTTTTAACTCAGATTCAGGCTGATCCTTTTGATACGTGGAATTTTATTAAAACTCGCGTGCATCTCAAACGAGATGCAAGATTTCATTCCGCAAATGCTTCTACAGGGTCAGCTCTAGTGCGACACCATTTTGAAGGCCGGCTTGAGGAAGAAGGTGCTGAATTGATTTTAAACGGTGTTAGTGTTCTCGGTGGGAAAGAACAGGTTCATAACTTTGTTCGCATACACCATGAAGCACCGCAATGTGTCAGTCATCAGCATTTTAAAAATGTAGTGAATGACGAGGGCCGCTCAAGCTTCGATGGTACTGTTATTGTCAATCAAGGAGCACAGTTGACTAACTCCAATCAATTGATTAATAACTTGATGCTTTCCAATAATTGTCATGCAGACAACAAACCTAATCTAATGATTTTTGCCGATGATGTGAAGTGCACGCACGGTGCTACCATCGGTCAGATTGATGATGATCAATTATTTTATTTGCAAACACGAGGGTTGTCCGAAAAATTTGCTAAAGAATTGCTGACAAGAGGTTTCGCAGAAAGCATAATCCAAACCATCCAATTTCCCGAAGTGGTGAAAGAATTAAGCAGTACACTGCTCAAGAAACTAGAGGCAGACAATGTCTGATTCCAATACAGTTGTGACGGGAAACCCTGTGATTAATGTAGAAAAAATACGGAAAGATTTTCCGATATTATCCCAAACTGTACGCGGGAAACCTTTAATTTATCTTGATAATGGTGCCACCACTCACAAACCATTGAGAGTGATCGAGCGGATGCGTAAATTTGATTCTGAGGAATACGGGACTGTACGTAGAGGTGCATATAAATTATGTGAGCATTCCACTCAGCTTTACGAGAACGGCCGTAAAAAAGTAGCGCAATTTTTGGGTGCTGAAAAGTCTGGCGAAATTGTATTTACCAGTGGCACCACACAGGCCATCAACTTGGTTGCCCATAGTTTTGGCAAACGATTTATCCACAAAGATGACGAAATCATCATTTCTAATATCGAACATCATGCCAACACGGTGCCCTGGCAAATTCTATGTGAGGAACGTGGAGCAAAATTAAAAGTCATCCCTGTAAATGATACAGGCGAACTGGTTATGGAAGAATATGAAAAACTTCTTTCAGATAAAACCCGCATAGTGGCTGTTAATCATGTTTCCAATGCCCTTGGTACTATTAATCCTGTCAAAGAGATTACCCAAAAAGCCCATGCCGCAGGTTCGAAAGTTTTAATTGACGGAGCCCAAAGTACACCGCATATGAAGCTGGATGTTCAGGATATCGGTTGTGACTTTTATACATTTTCTGGTCACAAAATGTATGCACCAAGTGGTATAGGCGGGGTCTATGGAAAAATGGAGCTTTGGGAAGAAATGCCTCCTTATGTAACAGGAGGTGACATGATCATGCAGGTCACTCTAGAAAAAACTACCTACGCTAAGCCACCGGCGCGGTTTGAGGCAGGCACACCGCCTATTAGCCAAGTGATTGGTTTGGGAGAGGCAATTGATTATCTAAATGAAATTGGTATGGATAATATCGCAGCTTATGAAAATAGTTTGCTCGAATACGGAACATCATTATTTAACGATATAGAAGGTGTGCGCATTATTGGAAATGCGCGTCATAAAGCCGCTCTCATTTCATTTTATGTGGATGCTGCACATCCTCATGATGTAGTAACCTTATTGGATCAAGATGGGATTTCTTGTCGAGGAGGGCATCACTGTGCTCAACCAACGATGATTCGTTACGGTGTTCCTGCAACTACTCGGGCATCTATGGCCTTTTATAATAAAACTGAAGAACTTGATGCTCTAGCAGAAAGCATCAAAAAATGTATCCGATTTTTTTCTGAATAAAATAAATAAGTATGTCATACGATAACGAGTTATATCAGCAGGTCATTCTGGATCATAACCGGAAGCCTAGAAACTTTCACGAGATAAAGGATGCTAGCCATTCTTGTCATGGGGTTAACCCACTTTGTGGTGATGATATAACCGTTTTTCTAAATGTTAATGAAGAAGAAGGTGTGATAAAGGAAGCGAGCTTTCTTGGCTCTGGCTGCGCAATTTCCAAAGCCAGTACATCTTTGATGACCACTTTTTTAAAAGGTAAAAACATCGAACTTGCCAGAAAAACCAAGGAAGAGTTTCATAAAATGATTCTTGGGGAACTGGACCCTGAGCAGGAAGAGCACAGCTTGGGTAAATTAACCTTATTTATGGGAATTCGTGAATACCCCTCACGCACAAAATGTGCAAGCCTCGCATGGCATGCACTCATCTGTGCTCTTGATAAAAAACATGAAGGTATAAGCACTGAATAAGGGAAGGAGTCCCTTTGCTTTCTCTGCAGTCGATCGACAGACAAACCCAACCCGGCGAACTTTTTAAGCCCCTTGAAGGTGATAATCTTATTTGTACTGCTTGCGGACATCTTTGTAAGCTAAGACCAGGTCAACGCGGGGTTTGTAAAGTTCGCTTTAATACCGACGGTACCCTCCAGGTTCCTTTTCATTACGTTTCGGGAATTCAAAATGACCCCATAGAGAAGAAACCTTTTTTCCATGCTATTCCGGGAAGCCGTGCTTTAAGTTTTGGAATGTTGGGATGCGACTTTCACTGTTCTTATTGCCAAAACTGGCTCACTTCGCAAAGTTTAAGGGATGACGCCTCTACCCAGAGATCAACTCGGATTTCTCCAAAAGATATTTGTGATAGGGCAATAGAAAATGATGCAAAAGTGGTGGTGTCGACATATAACGAGCCTTTGATAACCAGTGAGTGGGCAGTGGAGGTCTTTAAAGAAGCAAAACAAAGGAATTTGTCGACCGCATATGTTTCAAATGGTCACGGAACCCCTGAAGTGCTCGAGTATATCCGTCCTTGGGTAGACTTGATGAAAATAGATTTGAAAAGTTATTCAAAAAAAGAATATAGGAGATTAGGGGGCAATCTGGATGCGGTCCTTAAAACAATTCAAAGTATACATGAAATGGGCATCTGGTTGGAACTGGTCACCTTATTAATTCCAAATTATAATGACTCTGACAAAGAATTAACCGACATCGCAAATTTTATTGCAGGAATTTCAAAAGATATCCCATGGCATGTGACAGCATTTCATCCGGATTATAAAATGATTGATCGAGAAAGGACCTCAGCGGAAGTACTTTTGCGTGCCTACGAGCATGGAAAAAAAGCTGGTCTTTCTTTTGTCTATGCTGGTAATCTTCCGGGAAAGGTCAATAATGCTGAAAGTACTTATTGTCCAAAATGTAATGAAGTTGTTATTAAAAGAATAGGGTTTCAGGTTGTCTCTAATCGTCTAAAAGAAGGGGCTTGCCCTAGTTGCCAAAATTCGATTCCCGGTCGTTGGATTTAGTTTTTTAATAGATCGATTTACGTCTCATGGGTTTTAAGAGGAAGGCCGATACATTTTAAATAGAAATATGACAGGCTTGAAGTTATCCCGGGCTTGTAGTTGCATAATTAAAGAGTCATTTCTATAAACGTAAAAACTTTAGATAAAAGGGAGATATGAATATGTCAGGGATGAATCCAGTTAAACCAATTATATTTTTTCTTTCCTTAATAATTAGCGGTTTGTTGTTTGCCGGAACTAGTATAGCAAAACCTGATGATGTAACTGGCGCTTCCCAAAAATGGGCTGTAGTAAACGGATTTCGATCTGCTCATTTTGGTATGACAGAGTTCGATATAAAACAAGCAATCAAGGACGATTTTGGTATTGGGAAAAATCAGATTTCGCGAAAAGTTCATCCAAATGAAAAAACAGTCACGTTGGGAATTGAGGTTAAAAAACTATTGCCCGAAAGTGGATCCGCAAAAGTTTTTTATATCTTGGGTTATAAGTCCAAACGGTTAATTCATATAAATGTTATTTGGGGAAGACCTGTTACTCAAAGCCCTGATGCTGAAGCGATAGTGGCAACAGCGAACCAGTTGCGCAATCATTTTGCGCAGAAAAAATATAAGAAAGAAGGCTTTGCACTCAATGCCCAGATAGGTGAAGGAGTTATTCTGGTTTTTCAGGGAAAAGATCGAAAAGGTAGGGCGGCAAGATTATTGTTAAGCAATCCTAAGGTGGAAGGAGATGGAAAAGCAGGCAAAAATATTACACTTACTCTTTCCTATATAGAAAAACCATTAGATCCAGATGTATTCCGAATCAAAGAGGGAGAGTTTTAACTCTGTTTGTTCCAAGTAGTTTTGGTTATATAAATTCGATGCCCAGTATCTTAGAGAGAGGAGATATTAGTGAAGAACAAGAAAGAGGTAGGGAAGGCTTTAGGGAAAGTTGCTAGTGGTTTATATGTGGTAACGGCTAAATTTGAAGATAAGGAAGATGCCGTATTAGCTAGTTGGGTTAACCAGTGTTCTTTTGACCCACCCGCTGTTACCATAGTACTGGCAACTTTGCGACCTGCTCGACTTTTGGTAGAGGCATCGGATGCTTTTATTGTAAATGTCCTGCCTAAAGATGATATGACCTTGCTTAAACATTTCAGTCGCCCTCCTGAAGATATTTTTAAAGGAGTAAAAACTCGAAAAGGGCTAGATGGAATTCGAGTTTTGAGTAGTGCCGTATCCTATCTTGAATGTGAAGTAGCTCATTCCATGCAGGCGGGTGATCATATTTTGTATGTTGGGGAGATTGTCGGTGGTAAAACTTTAAAAGGAGGCGATCCTTATATTCATTTAAGAGATAATGGTTTTAGTTATTGATCCAACCCGATCATCTTCAAAAAATCAGTGCGAGTAATAGCCCAATAAGCACCCAGTGATAGAAAAAGTATGGTTGATACAACAAAGATAGCTAACTTGATCATACGTTTAGGGTCTTCTTCGTAATAGTCTTTTAGGTCTCCAGTCATGCTTTCTACAACACCTTCGTCAGCTGATTTTCTAAAGGTTTTGTCGATAGCATCGCGACCGTAAATGATCCCGAAAATTACCGCGATAATAAGTATTTCAATTGCACCGATCATGATTCAATCACTTGCATTTGGGGATATAGAAATAGAATTTGAACCCAAACTGGATTGTTCCCCAAAGTATCGTCAGCTTTCAGCAAAAACTTTCTGTTTGCAAAAAGCCGATCAGTTGGTTCAGCCCGCATTTGCAGGAATTTTAAGACGGGTCAGCTTTTTAGGCCCTGAATCCGGAGATGCGCTGCGAGCACAACGGAACCCATAATCATCCATTCTACTCTTAGGATTACCATTGTTGCGAAATGAGGAGTAAATAAAACCTTTCAAATCGCGCCATGATCCACCTCGGACAACCTTGAATTCACCCCCAATGGGTCCTTTCGGATTCGCATATTCGTCTATTTCTTTATAATACTCACGATCATACCAATCGTCTACCCATTCTTTAACGTTTCCAGCCATATTATAGATTCCATAAGGACTTTTGCCTTTATCGAAAGAATCAACTGGAACGAGGACTTGGTGTTTTTTATCATTGGTCCAAGTTTGATCGTAGCGAGCCAGTTTTTGTGAAGGTGGTTGATTGCCCCAAGGATATGCGTTCCCATTTTTACCTCTAGCAGCTTTTTCCCACTCTGCTTCAGAGGGTAAACGTTTGTCCTTCCACTTGCAATATTCATTGGCTGCCTGCCAGGTTACGTTATTGATGGGAAATTTATCTAGGCCGGAGCGAGGCTTAAATACTCCATTATAAATCAAGGTTCCAAATTTATTATCAAGATAGTAGCCTTTAACATTGTTTTTAATATTTAAAAATTCGGAGAAATCCTTGGTTGATACTTCATATTTATCTATATAAAAGCTATCCAGAAAAACTTTATGTTCGGGACCTTCGTCATCTAAACTATTATCCAATCCCATTTTAAAAAAACCGGCTGAAATAAGAACCATTTCAACTGGTATGGAATTCTGGGTCGAGAGATCCGACGTTTTCTTAAGGTAATTGGTATTTTTTTTGTTATTTATTCCTAATAAAGATTTGGCTTCTTCAGCAAATTTGCCATTTTTTTCCAGATTGAGATAGGCTTGCAAATAGGTTTTGGCTTTTTCCATTTGGTTTGTTTTGGAATAAATCCATCCGGAAAAAAATTTTAAATCGGCTCGTTGCGAATGGGAAGAAGATTGAATATCAGAGATCATACTTTCAGCAATTTTCGATGGATTGCCGGCTAATGCTTTTCCGTACCATTTTTTGGCATTGACATACTCTTTTTGCAGTAGGGCGTAAAACCCGAGGTTCATCATTGCTAGGGTTGAAAAGCTTTCTTTATTTATACTTTTATTGAGACCACGAATTGTCCATGCAGAAGCCATTGAAAGATCATTGGTACGATAATAAGTCCAACCTAGCTGGATATAGTTTTTCAGGTCATCTGGATTTTGGTCAATGAGGTATCGGTATTGTTCTATAGCATGTGGAAAATCATCCATTCGATAATAGGTTTCTGCCAGCCCAGAATGAATCTTTTCGTTGTCGGGATATCGATTTAATATAGCTTTGAAAGCTTGGACGGCAAGAGGGTGCTGTCCTAGTTTTCCGAATGCATTAGCTATATTGATTTTATTTTGAATATTTTCTGGTTGCATTTTGGCTAATATCTTTAAATGCAATAAGGAAGAAATTAATTTCTTTTTGTTTAAAAACAGATTTGCAAGTCTTTGATGAGCAGGTGTGTATGTTTTATCAATTTGAACCACCTGCATAAAATTTTCAATAGCTGCCTGAATATCTCCTTTTTCTTGATGCGCCAAGCCAAGGTTAAAAAGTGTTGAAATATTTCCAGGAGAAGCTTTTAAGGCAAGTTGATAATGCTGTATTGCTTCTTTAAACTTTTTTTGTTCGGAAAAAATATTCGCTAAATTATTTTGTGCGTCTATCGATCTTGGATTGATTTTAGTGGACATTCGTAAATAGAAAACTGCTTGATCCATTTTATGGTTTTGGTAATACACCATTCCAATATTAGAAAAATAAGCACCCAATGTTTTTTTTGCATTCAAATTTTTCAGAAAGTAGGAGTTACTTTTTTCGGAAGGGGATAGATATCGTTGTCGGTAAAAACTATCGGGAAATAATGAACCTCCCTCTGTAGTTTCGATGTTAATTTGGTGGCCATCTTTTTGGTATCGAACAAAAAAATGGTTCGGGAGAGGAACTCCGAATAAGGGTATATCCAGTTTCTGCCCTAATATTAGATAGAGCAGGGACAAATTCATGCAATACCCTCTTTTGGTTTTAAGCATTCCATGTAAAAAAAGCTCCTCGTTATTCACGGGTATTCCTCTGGCATCAACCTTATCCGTATAGCGGTAGCCAGCTTTGTCATGTATTGCAAGACGTAGTGAGCGCACTAGATCCTTTGCCTGGTTAGAACCTTGTAAAATTTTTCTCACATCTGAGACCAAATGAATAATTTCATCTCTTAAAGGCTGAGCTTTTATGCTTGGGTCCCAATGTCTCGACACTAGAAGGAGTGCTTCTAAAATATCTATCTTGGAATTTGGCTGTTCTTTAAGAACATTGAGTTCTTTTTCTATAGATGTTTTAAAGCTTAAATTAGTGCTTTGTGCATGGGCCGGGACCCAAAAGAAAGAGAAGGTAAGATGAATTGCGATCCATCGTAAATGTTTAAAGATCATTTTGTGCAAATTATTTTATTTGAATAATAAATACTATTATATCAGAACTGATACATTCGAGTAGATAAGAAAGAAGATGCTAAATTTCGCTCTTTATTTTATTCGTTTCTGAGTATCCAACCTTCAATAAGCAGAATTCCAACAACTAGAAGCAGTAGAGGTGTCGCAAGAAGGGTTCTATCAGAAGAAGGTAGCTTTGATTCGTTAAGTTTTGGGGTTTTAATAACAGTTTCCAAATTGGGTAAAAAGTTTTTTATAATTTCTTCAGTTATTTTTTTTGGTGAGGATTCGTGGGTGTCGATATTAACAGTAAATGTGCCTACAGGTTTTGAGCCTATTGGGAGTTTTGTGATGGTTTGCGCAGTGTTTTCGTAAGGTAATTCGAATATTGAATAGACTCCTGGGGAATAAGTTTTTTCAAAGGTGGCTTTTCCTTCATTAGTTTGAATAACATTTAAATTTCCGTCGGGTGTCTTGATAACCCAAATACCGTTAGTTTGATCGATATTCTGTTGAAAACTTTCTCCAATTAGTAAATTTGGGTGGGAAATATTTTCAAGACCACGTGTGGCATACTGCGTCCACCTTTGTATCCAGGGAAGGAATGTAGGTTGAATGGGAAAGTCATTCCATTCTCGATCTAGAGAACTGAGAAATACTATGACTTTCCCATTTCCAATATCGTTTTCTATAACTGCAGGATTTTGGTTATTAAACCAGTTGGCAACCTTAAAGTTTTTCCCATCTCTAGCTTGAGTGGTATAAATGGAAAAAAAAGGAATATCTCTCATCTCTTTAATAGCTTTATCAGAAAAAGCCCGCATGACCGGATGTTCATTGTTTTTAAATAGTAGATGGATCTCTTTATATTGTTGAATTGCCCCCAAGGTGATAGGCAATAGATTCCCCAACTTTTCGTTGTAATATTTTGCATCGATTTGGTCGCCCATGCCAAATATTAAAGCTCCTCCTTGCAAAACAAAATTTTCAAGCTTTAGCTCATAATCAATAGGAAGTTCACGAACATTTGCAAGTATGACAACTGAAAAATCAGAAAGGCTTCTTAATGGAAGCTCGGTGAGTGTAGAAATTGTAGGGTCAATGTGTGATAGGGAAACGGAAAACGGATTGAGAGCTCTTTCAAGATAAAAGGACTCACTCTGATGTGAAACCGTACCAGGATCTCCATCTACAATCAAAACTTTGATGTTTTGATTTGGGTGATGCGCAAAATAACGTCTATCATCTGTTGGCAATGAGTCTTCGAGAACCCTAATATTTCCTAAGATCGGATCTTCTTTTCGCAGTGGGATAGAAAACTCTTTAGAGATAGCTTTTCCAGCTTGAAGTTCTATTAGAGCTTCTTTTTTTAAATTTTTGTTGAGAATTAATGATACGGGTAATCGTTTGTTTTCCTGTGAATAGTTTTTAATTTCTGTCTTTATTTTTAAAATTCTGCTACGTGCTAAAAACTCTTGTTGGGTTTTAACACTTTTTACCGCTACTTGGTTTTGTTTTATAGACAGAGGGGAAAAGTCAAAAATCTGTAATGGTATATTAGGAAACTGCTTTATTCCTGAAAGAACCTCCATATCCCATCCATTTTTACTCATATCAGTTAATAGGATCAAGTTCTTATCTTTATGTTTTGAATTGTTCAAAAGTTCAACGGCCTTATACAGCGCATTACCGATATCAGTTGTTTGGAAAGAGGGCTGTAGGCTGCTAATCAATTTTTCAAAACTCTCTTTTTGCGATATCCAATCTTGATAAATGTTTGCTGGAGAAGAGGCTAGGACCAAACTAAACTCACTCCCTTCAGGAATTTGAATTAGAAGTTTTGATATAAAATCGATGGTAGATTCAAAAAGAGTTTTTTCTTTTGTTTGGCTTCTCATGCTGTAGGAGTCATCCACAATAAACACAAATGATGACGGAGAATTGTTACGAAAAGCCTCTGAGTCCCCTAAAGAAAAAAATGGGTTTGCTAAAGCCAGGCTGAATATGCTGATACCGAGACAGCGAAGAAGGAGTAGTAGTAACCTATTAGGGCGGGATTTTTTTATGGAGCGTTTTTGTGATTGAAAAAGTAAATAGACTGCAGAAAATTGGATATGCTTTTGTTGTCTGCGCGTTAATAAATGGATAAGAATGGGTACGGTTATTCCTAATAATCCAAATAGAAATAGAGGTGAGGAAAAGTTTAAGCTCATATTTTTGCAAGGCTTTTTCGTTTTAAGAGATAATAACTTAATGCCTGTTGTAAGGGAGTAGATGTGTCCAATAGCATATAGTCGACACCAAGTCCGTTGCTAATTTTTTTTAAATGATCGATTTGCTCCTCGATTGCATTTTGATATTCTTCGCGGATATCGATGGGGTCGAGTCCTACCATGGTTTCATCTTCGAGTGATTCAAAAACCGTATCGCCCTCAAATGGTAAATTCAATTCATCCTGATGTAATATTTGGAATAGAATTACTTCTAGTCCTCTGGAACGCAGTAGCTTGAGATTTTTGTGTATGTCTTGATTTCCAATCAAGAAATCTGAAATCAAAATCACCATACTACGTCCTGGAAGATGTTCGGTAAGGCTGGCTAAAACACCTTCGATTGAAGTTGCTCCTTTTGCGGAAAAATTTGAAAGTCCATGTAGGATATTTTTCAAATGCGAAGCCTTAGATCTTGGTGGTATATGATGTACTACTTGATTGTTGAATAAGGTTAAACCCACGGCATCGAATTGTTTGAGAAATAAATAGGATAACCCGGCGACTAGATTGCGTGCGTAGTCAATTTTTGAATCTTCTTTGTTAAAGGGAGATTGATAGCCCATCGATCCACTGCTATCCAGAAGGATCGTGCATTTTAGATTTGTAGATTGTTCGAACTGTTTGACATGATATTTGTCGGTTTTTCCCGCCACCTTCCAATCAATATGTCGGATTTCATCGCCTGGTGAGTAATCTTTATACTCGGCAAATTCCACACTGGATCCTTTGTGTCGACTTCGATGCTGTCCGGAAAGAATCCCATCGACTAAGTTCGTTGCCTTTATTTTAAGCGAAGATATACGCGCAAGAACCTGTGGGTCATAATTTTGTGATTCGTCGTTCATAGTCAAATAAAGGAGTTTAAGTATACTTATTGTCTCACAAAAAAATAAGAGGGCAAAAACCAATAACTCGTAATATATGTATTGTTCCTAATGGTCTACTTCCTTTTCGAGGGTTGACTTTGAGGTGCAGGCTTATAGAATAACACTTCGCATTAGAACTTCTCATAATGATACAGTAAGGACGTCCAATTTTCGTAAGACCGTTTTGATATCATGGGAAAATAGGTTCGAAGGGGAATCCAAAAAGAAATAAAAGGAATTAATAGAATGAATAAACCATTTAATGATGAGCCGATAGATGTTCTGGTGAAAAAGCACCTAGAGAAAAATGGAACCGTGCTTGACTTACGTGTAAAGTATATTGGTGACGAAGGAGTTGAATTTTTAGCCAAATGCCCGGAATTGATAGATTTAGAAGTACTAAACCTTGAAAGAAATGAAATTACAGACAAAGGTATTCAAGCACTTGCTAACTCTACAATTATTACCAACTTAAAAGAGCTATATCTTGAGCGAAATGAAATAGGCGATACTGGAGCTAAAGCAATCGCCAAATCTTCTAATTTTTCTTACCTTAATTTTATTAACTTTTGGAAAAATAAAATAGGTGCAGAAGGAGTGCAAGCTATTGCAAATTCTACTAATCTGGTGAATTTGAAAAACCTCGATTTGGCACAAAATCAAATTGGAGATGAAGGTGCCAAAGCTCTAACAGAAAGTAGCACGTTAGCAGGTCTTGAATATTTGGAAGTTTTTGGTAGTGGTCTTACGGACGAAGGAAAGAAGCAGTTGAAGGAGTGTAATAGTTTCCCCAAGCTTCAACATCTGGTCCTCGAGTAGCTATGTTAAGACCAGAATAAATATTAGGCATAGTAAAACAAAAGCTCTAATACTA
>CAYYIR010000004.1:16865-25792 GCA_964471995.1 uncultured Nitrospina sp.
CTATGTTAAGACCAGAATAAATATTAGGCATAGTAAAACAAAAGCTCTAATACTAATTTATATTTTCTATAATCTGACATGTAAGTTAGCGGAACTTAAATAATTTCCATAAGTGGTAGATATTGGCCAATTGTTCGTTGGACAGCATTTTTGAGAGGTTGGTTTGCTGGGTCTTTAAGAGTTGGGTCCCGATCGATAAGGGAGAAAGCTTCTTTTCTTGCTATACCTAGAATTTTAATGTCCCTAATTAGGTTTGCAATTTTTAGGATAGGTAGTCCCGATTGCCGGGTCCCCATAAAGTCACCCGGGCCTCTAATTTTTAAATCCTCTTCAGCAATTTCGTATCCATCCTTAGTCCCTCCTATAGCTTTCAATCTGGCCTTACCTTCTTCAGAGATTGGAAAATAGGCTATCAGCAGACAGTGAGATAAGTGTTTCCCCCGTCCCACCCGTCCTCTTAACTGATGGAGTTGTGCGAGGCCAAATCGTTCTGCATGTTCGATGATCATTACAGTTGCATTTGGAATATCGATACCGACTTCAATCACTGTGGTGGCTACAAGCACTTGTATTTCATTTTTAAGGAACCACCACATTATTTCTTGTCTTTCTTCTTTCTTTAATTTTCCATGGATGAGGCAAGCAGTAAATTCTGGAAAATTTTTTTGTATTGACTCAAAAACAGTTGCGGCGGCTTTTAAATCCATCTCCTCCGACTCTTCAATTAACGGGCATACGACGAAAGCTTGTCTTCCCTTTTCTAATTCAGATTTCATAAGTGCATACGCTTTGTTTTGTTGTTTTTCATAATATACACTTGTAGTGATGGGTTGTCTGCCTGGTGGTAATTCATCAAGAAATGAGACGTCCATATCTCCATATAGGGTTAATGCCATGGATCGGGGTATTGGCGTTGCGGTCATAATGAGGAGATGGGGTCGTTTTCCTTTTTTACCGATGGCTTCTCTTTGTAAAACTCCAAAGCGGTGTTGCTCATCTACTACCGCTAGTCCTAAGTTTTTAAAGTGTATTTCTTTTTGTACCAAAGAATGAGTGCCAACAATGATATGAGTGTTACCTTCCCTAATATCTTGATAAATAGCTTTTCGTTCTTTTCCCTTCAACGTTCCCGTGACGAGAGCAAGATTTATCCCTAAAGCCTCACAATAAGGGCGTATATTGAGATAATGTTGTTCAGCAAGAATTTCAGTGGGTACCATGAATGCCGCTTGTGTGGCATTATCCACTGCGGTAAGTAAAGCGGTGAGGGCAACGATAGTTTTTCCACTTCCTACATCTCCCTGGATAAGGCGATTCATAGTTTTTTCTTTTTCCAGATCTTCCATAATTTCTGTTAAAACTTTTTTTTGGGCAGCTGTTAATTGAAACGGTAGTAGTTTGATAAATTTTTTGATTAGAGTGCCACGTGTTTTAAAGGTTATTCCCGTTTTAATTGTTCTTGAGTGTTTCTTGTTAAAGGCTAATCCAATTTGAATTAAGAATAATTCTTCGAAGATCAATCTTTTCTGTGCTGGAGTTTTAAAAGCATCAAGATCGTTGGCTGTAACACCCTTAGAGGGAGGGAAATGAGTCTGGTGGAAAGCTTCTGAACGTGAAAGAAATTTGTACCGGAATAGAATGTCTTCTGGGATAAATTCATCCACCAGTGGCAAATATTTTTCGATAACATTGCTGAGAATATTACGAATGGATTTTTGGTGGAGACCTTCCGTTACGTGGTAGACCGGAACAATTTTTCCAATTTCTAAGGAAACTGCGTTTTCTCCTTTCAGTTGCTCAGTATCGGGGTGCACTATTTCTAATCCACTTCTTTTATTAACAGTAGATTTTCCGGAAACAATGAGCTTTGTTCCAGTTTTGAATTTTTCCAGCATATAAGTTTCATTAAATCGAAACCATTTGGCACGAGCGGTACCTGTCTTATCTTGAAAAATAACCTCAAAGATTCTTTTGCGACGACCAATATAGACTATTCCAGCGGTTAACACTTCAGCGATGATGGTTGCAAATTCGCCCGGTATTAGTGTAGATATTTTTTTAAACTGGCTTCTGTCTTCATATCGAAAGGGAAGAAAGTAAAATAAGTCCTCTATGGCTTCCAATTGTAGCTTCCTAAGCAGAAGAGCTTTTTTTGGTCCGACTCCCTTAATAAATTGGATCGGGTCATCCAAGGATGGTTTTTTCCATTCATTAGAGTTCATTACACAATATTAGCCTTCTGGAAAGATAGGGGCAAGAGTTTGATTGTGGATTGACAGGAAAAATTTGTAGAAGTATTCTAAAAGTAGCTAGTCTCAAGACACAACGGTTCCATGATTTCGAAATGGAAGTCTTTACTCGGTATTTTTTTAAGGTATTTGAATTATGAAAGTTCAAGAGATTACAGCAGAGCTTTTAAAATATCTACCTAATGCCGATATTGGCATTATTAAGAAGGCTTATGAATATTCTGCCAAGGCACACTTAGGGCAAAGCCGAAGATCTGGTGAGGCTTATATATCCCATCCAATTGAAGTAGCTCGCAATCTCGTTAAGTTGAAAATGGATGAGAACACACTGGCTGCTGGGTTTTTACACGATACCATTGAAGACACTCTTTCTACTCCTGAAGAAATTCAAGAACTGTTTGGAGAAGAAATTTTTCAATTAGTGGATGGTGTCACTAAGATCAGTAAAATACAATTTTCAAGCCATGAGGAAAATCAGGCAGAAAATTATCGCAAGATGATTTTTGCTATGGCAAAAGATATTCGCGTTGTTTTAATCAAGCTTGCTGATCGTACTCATAATATGCAAACCCTAGAGCCACTTTCAGAGGAAAGACAAAGACGCATTGCTAGGGAGACTATTGATATTTATGCTCCCATTGCTAATCGGCTTGGAATTGGCTGGTTGAAAACAGAGTTAGAAAATGGTTCTTTCCGCTATCTTTACCCAGATGAATATCGGGCTATTGAAGAAAAGGTTGCGAAAGGTCAGGAATATCGCGACAAATATGTAGAGAAATCTATATTGAGATTAGAAAAGGAACTAAAGTTAGTTCAAATCAATGGTAAGGTAGCTGGTCGGCCTAAAAACTATTACAGCATTTATAAAAAAATGTTGGATCAGAATATTAGCTTTGAAGACGTTTATGATTTGGTTGGGTTAAGGGTGCTAACAGACTCTGTTCAAAATTGCTACTCCATTTTAGGTCTTGTGCATTCTCTCTGGAAGCCTATACCAGGAAAATTCAAGGATTATGTTGCTATGCCCAAGCCTAACCATTATCAATCCCTCCATACTACGGTGATTGGCCCTAGGGGTGAGAGGGTAGAAGTGCAGATACGTTCTGAGGAAATGCATAGAACTTGTGAAGAGGGAATTGCTGCTCATTGGAAATACAAGGAAAGCGATAATAGAGATAAAAATAATACGGACAATCAACTTCAATGGGTTCGGCACCTTCTGGAAAACCAGAAAGATTTGATGAATCCTAAAGAGTTTCTAAATGCATTCAAGGTAAATCTTTTTCCACATGAAGTTTTTGTTTTTACTCCAGGGGGAGAAGTTATTGCTCTCCCATACAATGCTACGCCTATAGATTTTGCCTTTCAGGTTCATACCGATGTGGGGCAACATTTTCACTCTGCAAAGGTAAATGGAAAAGCAGTTCCACTGCGGTATAAATTAAGAAATGGAGATCAGGTCGAAGTTGTTACTTCTGAAGAGGCCTTTCCAAGTCGAGATTGGCTTTCCTTTGTGAAAACATCAAAGGCGCGCAACAGAATTTCAAATTTTATAAATAATCAAGAAAGGGTAAGAAACCTTGATTTTGGTAAAGAGTTGTTGGAAAAGGAAATCCGAGATTATGGATACGATCCTTTTAAGGAACTGAATACTGAAGTTTTAGATGAAGTAGCTCATGCTTGTGGTTTCAAATCACCAGAGAGTATGTTTGTAGGGCTCGGGATTGGGAAGTTATCCACATATCATGTCGTCGAAAAACTTTTATCGAAAGAAAAGCTTGAAGGAAAAAAACCGAAAGAAGAAAGTTTGGTCAAGCTCAAGGAAAATAAGCCAGCTAATGCCATTAAAGTAAAATGTATGAATGATAATATAATGATTCGAATTGGTAAATGTTGCCATCCTCTTCCAGGTGAACCCATTATCGGATACATGACACGGGGCAGAGGGGTAACTGTTCATCATATGGATTGCCCTAGCGTTAGTAAGATTATCGATGATTCAGAAAGACTAGTGGGCGTGGAATGGGATACGGGAATTAAAACCATTTATCAGGCGCATATCGCAATTGTTGCTGAAGATAATCCAGGAATTTTTGCAAGCATTGGCCAATCATTTGCAGAAGGTGGAATCAATATTACACGGGCAAATGTTCAGCAAGGAGCTCATAAGAGGGCTTACTTTGATCTATCCATAGAAATCCATAATATTGAACACTTAAATCTAACTCTCGAAAACATTAGACAAGTGGATGGTGTAATTTACCTGGAGAGAATGAAAGAGTTTCACAAAAATTCCCCTGTGAAAAACAAATTGGAAGCAATGGGAGGAACCCTGAGCCTAAAGTCAGGGAAAACCTAATAGTAAGTTAAACAGCCTTTGTTACTTTTCCCGATTTGAGGCACCGGGTACAAACTTTTACTGTTTTGATAGAGCCCTTCATTACCACACGAAGTTTTTTCAGGTTGGGTTTCCAAACTCTACGGGTTTTGTTGTTAGCATGGCTTACGTTATTTCCAAATTGGGGTTTTTTATCACAAACTTCACACTGCTGGGACATCTACATACTCCAAAAAATATTGTCTTAAAGAATGTTAAATGCTAGCATAACGCTGTTAACCGAGCAAGAGTAATTAACCTAATATACTATGGTTGTCAATAAAAACTCTAAAATTAATGAGATTTTGAGTGTCTACCCGGATGCCAAACGGTTCTTTAATGAACAAGAAATGGCGTGTGGTAGTTGCTTTGCAGTTAATTTTGATACTTTAGAAAAAGGTGCTCTAATGCATGGTTTAGAGGTAAATGCCTTAATTGATCAGCTTAATAGTTTTCTAAAAACTCTTCCCACACCTATTGCTTCAATTCAGCAAAAATAGCGCTTTACTTATTTTCATTTTAAATTATATGGTTGATTTGTAGGCATAAGTCTTAAAATGCCTTTAAATTCGATCCGGACAGATCATGTGTTGGGAAAAAAAGAATGGTTGATTTAAATATAAAACTTAGGAGTCTTGTAGTAGATTCCTTAGAATGCCTTCTGCAATATTCCTACTATCAACATTATACCCCTTCTCAATTAAAGCTTTAACACGAGCAACCTCGCTTGCACGTACATCAGGACTTGTATTGCTAACTTCTTTAGCCAGTTGTACATCTCGAGCTAGTGAAGAAATTTTAATTTGCTCGCCACTAGCAGCAGATGTTCCACCTTCGCTCTTCGCTACAGGCTTCTTATCACCGATCTTGACTCGGTCCTGAATTGTTTTGTTTTTGATTCGAAAATCGTTTCCTGGGATTTCCATCTTACCAGCCTTTTCCTTTTAATTAGGCATATTTATAGTTAATTAGGCCTGTTATTTAACTCCTCCAAGAGCAATTTGGGCCTTCATACATGCCTATCGGTACCGAACTTGGATACTTTAACTAAAAAGCCAATTAATTATATTTTTTTAAACCTTCATCTCCTTTAAAATACAGGGTTAACGAAGAATAGTCAAGCTAGCTTAGAGATATTTTGGCTTTTAAAATTAATGACTTATTGGCACAATTTTGGTGTTTTAGTTTTAATGACCGATTTTTTATGAATCATTTAAATTTCGAGAAAATTCTATGATTTACAAAAACCCTATTCCCACTGTGGATATAATTATAGAATTAGAGGGTGGGATTGTGTTTATTAAGAGGGCTAATCCTCCTTTCGGATGGGCATTGCCAGGAGGATACGTTGATTATGGGGAATCTCTTGAGGAGGCTGCTTGCAGAGAAGCCTTAGAAGAAACAGGGTTGAGAATAGAATTTTTAAGGCAATTTCATACTTATTCCGACCCTTTAAGGGATGCGCGCCAGCATAATATTTCAACGGTTTTTCTAGCCAAAGCAGAAGGGCAATTGCAACCAGGTTCTGATGCTAAGACGGCGGAGATATTTACAACTCCTCCTAAACCTCTAGTTTTTGATCATGCCATAATCCTAAAGGATTATTTTCAATGGCGGGATGGTAGTTCGAATAAAGTCCAACTAAAACCCTAAAGTTTAAAGGAATTAATGAGGAAATCTTTGATTAAATCTATTTCTATTTTTACCCTGACAGTTTTTTTGATTCCAATGAATGTGATGTCTAACGATACTGTGGTAAATGAAAAGTATTCTCGAATAGTCTGGGGATATTTAGAAAAGCTTTGTGAATTTGGTCCTAGAAACCCTGGTAGTAAAGGTTATAGAGATACTATTAAACTCATTAGTCGTGTGGGGATGAAATATGCAGACCGTGTTGTAGACCACCCCTTTACGGTTCAATTATCTAAAGGAAAAACAATTTCCATGGTGAACTTGGAGCTACAGTTTGCTGGAACCGAAGGAGGGGCTCCTATATTAATTGGATCCCATTTTGATACGCGTCCATTTGCAGAGCAAGAAACCGATCCGAAAAAACAAATAATGCCAATTCTTGGAGCCAATGATGGGGGT
Organism: uncultured Nitrospina sp.; assembly: GCA_964471995.1. Classification (GTDB taxonomy): domain Bacteria; phylum Nitrospinota; class Nitrospinia; order Nitrospinales; family VA-1; genus UBA8687. The sequence continues at coordinate 23,583 of CAYYIR010000004.1, forward strand.
TCTTCTACAGCGGTTCTATTAGGTCTCGCACACTATTTATTCCAAAACCCAATGCCAAGACCCGTTCACCTCGTCTTTTTTGATGGGGAAGATTTTGGAGCCAAAGGATCTGGGCTCAATTTGCTAGGCTCGACTCACTATGCACAAAGCCTTCTCAAACATAATCGACAATCCTGGCCTTATTGGGTGCTAGTCCTAGATATGATTGGGGATAAAGATTTACAGATTTTTAAGGAGACAAACTCAATGAAAGGAAATAGTCGTTTTCTCGATAAAATTTATTCCGTTGCCAAAAAACAGAACGTAACATCTTTTAAATTAAAATCGAAATATACTATCTTTGATGATCACTACCCTTTTTATAAAATAGGTATTCCTGCTACACTTTTGATCGATTTCGACTACCCCTATTGGCATACTCAAGAAGATACATTGGATAAATGCTCATCAGAAAGTATGTTTTCTGTTTTTTCCGTGGTTGTAGAAACTATTCGAAGTTTTTAAGCGGCGTGGTTAATGAAATTTAGGAAGTTCTGACATTTTTTTTTCAACCTCTTCATTAAAAGGGTCCATCTCTAGAATTATTTGCAGTTCCTTTTCAGCCTTTTTATAAGCTTTCTTTCCCATGTGGATTTCGTAAAGTTTCCAGTGCATGGAAAGAAAATCTAGGCCCATATTAGCCGAGCGTTCAAAAGATTTTTGAGCTTCTTCGAAACGTTTCAGAGCAAACTGAGAATTGCCCAAATTAAAACTTGCAATGGCAAATTCGGGGTCCAAACTCAAAGTCTTTTTTAAATATGGAATTGCTTCTCCTGGTTTTCCGAGTTTATTTAATACTGCTCCTAAGTTGGAAAGGGCATGAATAAAATTAGGATAGATTGCAATAGCTTTTTTAAATAGATTTTTTGCTTGTTCAACTTTTCCGGTACGAAAATAATACCCCCCGAGGTTGGATAAAGCCTCTGGAAAATTAGGTTGTAATTCAATTGTTTTTTCATATTGCAGTATGGCTTCTTCTTCCTTTCCTATATGGCGATAAGCAACTGCAAGATCATAATGTGCCAAAGTAAAACTTGGGTCTAATTCCAGTATTTTTTTGAACTCATTTATAGCTTTATTTGGTTCACTTAATCCGTGCAGATAGAAGTTTCCTCGATAATACATTGCTTCTTTAGAAGTTTTGTCTTGTCGCAATAGCTCATTAAAATCGAATGTATTTGTTTTGTGTAAAAAGGGTTTTATATGTTGGATAGGAATAGAAAGGTTTATGGAATGGCCTTCAATGGTGGCAATACCCACTACTTTATTAGATTTGTCGACAAGAGGTCCTCCACTGAATCCGGGACCAAATTCTGTAGTGCTGTATATAAACGGAATACCTGGAAGAGCTTGCGAGTGTATGCCCAGAACAAACCCGTAAGTTTGCTCAATAATTCCTTTAGCAGTCCCGTTAGTTTCTCTTACGTTCTCAGATAAATACCCCAAGGCACTGGTGTAATCGTAATCTTTTAGTTTGGTGGAGTCTCCAAGTTCTAAGGTTGAGTATAGGCCTTCCTCTAGTTTTAAAATCGCAAAATCCTTGATGCGATCAATTTTGTAAATTTCTTTTACCTCTGCCTTGGTTCCATTGGGTAAATGAACTTTAACAGAATGAGCATCAACAAGCACATGATAATTCGTTAGCAGAGTTCCTTCGGGTTTGACTATAAAGCCCGATCCGGTTCCAACGGTTTTACCTGCCTTATTTTTTGCTATGATTAGAGCGACAGCGTTCTTGTTTACTTCGTAAGCGCTGGTTACATTTACCCAAACCAGAGAGACTAAAATGATGCAGTAAAATAATAGTTTTTTATAATGGAAATATTTAATATTGAAGAACATGAGTCTTCTTAAAAACAGATTAAGTTGGATTTTAAAAAAGTTACAGAAATAAACTAGTTTGTTAATATTGGATTATACCAGATTTTGAAATGAAAACTTTAAAGGCTGGAAACTAGGTACGCGGCTGAACTCGCATACAGCCCAGAATGGCTGGGCTGTATACTTGAAGCTTATTTGACGTTAAATGTAACTTCTGCTGTTAGAGCAGGGTTGTATGGGACATGATTTCCCTTTGCAAACAGCGCTCTCACAGTGTGCTTTCCAGATGGTAATTTAATCTCCTTACAAGTTGATCCATCTCCCATATGTATGTGATTGGCGTCTTTTCC
>CAYYIR010000005.1:0-13718 GCA_964471995.1 uncultured Nitrospina sp.
TATTTGTTCGTTTAGTTTGATTCCATATTCCAAATATAAAGAACGGTAAAAAGAAAAATAGAACCATAGTTATAAGGCCAAGCAGAAAAAGCCCTATATAACCTCCCGTAATCAGATAGAACAAATCGCTTAAAGCCCCCGTGGATTCTATTGTGGTTTGCATTGAAGATTGCATTATCTCCTCCTGTTATTAAGTCTGTACTTAATGAATAAACTGAAATAATATTGATGAATGAAAACTAATAAAGATTGGAAAATAAAACCAAATAGACAGGCAAAAATAAGATGGTGGGGCTGGCTCCTTTTTGCTATTTTTTGGTTCGGTGTATGGATATCTCATCAAAGCATCCACCAGCTGCGCTAACCACTCGAACAATCGAAAACCCCAAGTTTTTTATATGCCATAGTTATTTTGATTTTGCACACCTGAAACCATTGAATTCATCTTTTCCTTCAGGGCCATATACCATTCTATAGCTTGAGGAATGGTAGTCTGCAATATTAGACCAGGAGCCCCCTCTCTGGACTTTAAATTTTCCTGTTCTAGGACCTTTCGGATTGGAGTAAGGGCTGTTTTTGTAATAGTTTTTATCGTACCAATCAGAAACCCATTCCCAAACATTGCCTGACATATCATAGATTCCATACGAATTGGGTATTCTGGTTCCAACAGGATGGGTTTTACCATTCGAATTTCCTTTGAACCAAGAAAACTTCGCATTCATCTTATTTCCCCAAAAAAACTTGGTCTTTGTATCGCCCCGTATCGCTTTCTCCCATTCGGCTTCCGTAGGTAACCGCTTGCCCAGCTTTCGGCAATAATCATTTGCTTCAAACCAATCAAGAGATTCAACGGGTAGATCGACACCTTTATCCTCTGATGGATTAAAACCCATTACACTTTCATACTCCCCTTGAGTTACTTCTTTCACATCAATATAGAAAGTATCCAGGAAAACTTCGTGGACTGGAGTCTGGTCTGTCTCGGACTCTCCACCCATTAAAAAGGAACCTGATGGAACTAATACCATGGTGTTTGAGAATGCAGTATTCCAAACAGGAAAAAAAGCAACTAAAAGAACTATCATAAAAAAAAATTTTGAAGAACCGTTAAGCATTCTTTTTTAGAAACCTTAAAACTATCTGTATATTGAGAAGAATTACCAGGGTTAGGCGGGGGGCTATCTTACTGTGTTGATGCCAACTTCAAGGTCATCGTCCCATCCATCGGGTAACAATGAGTCCATGCCTTTGTCGCGTCTTGTTTGTGAAAGGTTTCTCATAAAATGGGAGTTGCATTCATTACAAAACCATCCCTCACCTGAAAATATCCAGCATTCTTCCTCAACCCACTCCTGAGCTTCTTCCTCGCTGTCGCACCATTCACCATTCTCTGAACAGTCTTCAGCCACTCGGGCATTACATACCATTGAATACTGATTATTTCTATTTACGAACAAAAGGGACCTCTTTAAAAAGTAAAAAGAATTTGCTTAGATGCTCATTATATAAAACTCCTCTATTACAATCAACCTGATCTCCTCTGTGATATTTTTTCTAGTATGTCCTTTATAAATTTTACATTCGATATTTCATAAAAGAATAATCAGGTGCATTTTTCAGGCCTGCTCAATTCAAACATATATATGCTTTATACTCAATTCCACATTCTGGTATAAATAGTTGGATCTGTTAAACTCGCTTACATTTTTAAGGAAAATTAAAATTATGATAGGAAACAGTCGTATCGGTTTTGTAGGAGTTGGCCGCATGGGCAAAAATATGGCCCTAAGACTTAAGGATAAGGGCTATACCATCTCTGCGCTTCACGATAACAATTCTAAAGAGGCTAATTCATTGGCGCAAGAAATATCCTGCGAAGTAGCGACTTCGCCAGCTCGAGTTGCCGAATTAAGTAATGTTGTGCTTACGGTGGTAACCGATGATACGGCCATGTCAAATATTTTTGCAGAGGACAGTCCTTCAAGCCTGCTTTGCCATGCAAAGGACCGGTTGTTTATCAACTTTGCTACGGTTAGTCCAGAAGCCCATATCAGCGCCGAAACTCTTGTCGAACAAAATGGTGGAACCAACCTCGAAGCTCTAATGGCAAGCAGCATTACACAGGCACGGGAAGGAACACTCTACCTTATGTGTGGAGGAAAAAAGTCAAGTTTTGAACAGGCCCATTCAATACTTCAGGAACTGAGTTCAAAACTTCTTTATATTGGCCCGGCCGGTGAAGCGGCGAAAGTTAAAGCACTCGTCAATATGGTCATGAACTGTAACACTGCCGCGTTAGCAGAAGGATTAGGTCTTGGAAGTGCCCTCGGGATTAACATAGAAATGCTTCGTGAGGTCTTCAGTCAAACAGGTGCGGCGTCGCGCGTTCTTGAAACGGACGGCGAAGACATGGAAAATCGTGATCATGAGTGCTATTTCTCTGCCGCCCATGCAGCCAAAGATTCTGGAATCGCCCTCAACCTGGCAAAGTCGGCTGAATTAGAGTTACCATTGGCTCAAGCTACTTTCAATCAATACCAGCGTCTCGTTGAAGCAGGTAAAGGTGAACTTGACAAATCAGGTGTGGCAGAATTGGTATTTAAGGGTAGAAGGAAATAGAATTTTGATTACAGTAATTTTTTTGTTTCAAGGAGAATAAAGCAATGCCACTGGAAGATGAATTGGGAGATATTTTACAAAAGGCCCGGGACGGAAAAATGTGGTCGCAAGACGATCTTGTAAAGGCAACGGACATTTCAGGTGAAGACATCCAGCGTATAGAAAGCTATCAGTTGACGCCCGAGAATTCAGTAATAGAAAAACTTGCGAAAACTTTAGATTTAGACGGACCCGCCCTGATAGAAATTGCTCAAGAGCGGTGGATACCCGAACCACCTAACAATGATCCCGATTTTGATCTGGTTTGTCTAAATGTTTTTATGGGAGAGTATCCAGTAAACTGCTATTTACTTCGTTGCAAAGAAACGCATGAGACCGCGGTAGTGGATACTGGAGCCAATCCAAAAAAGATCATCAGCAAGGCCAAAGAAATGGGCGTTTATCCTAGCATGATCCTGTTAACCCATGCTCATCCAGATCATGCCGGTGGTTTGGGAGAGCTTAGCATTGCTTTTGATTGTCCTACCTACATTGACCACAAAGAACCTAGGCCGAGAGGGAGCAACAATTTTAAAGTTGTGAAGGATGGAGATGAATTGCAACTTGGCAAATTACGAATCCGATGCATAGAAACTCCGGGCCATACGACTGGAGGTGTCTCTTACCTAATAAACCAAACCCTGATTTCAGGAGACGTGATTTTTGCGGGATCAATGGGACGAGCCAACTCTTCCTGGAGCGACTTGTTTAATTCCATCACAGAAAAGGTTTTACGCCTGCCAGATAACATCGGTATTTACCCGGGCCACGGGCCAGCAACTACTGTGGGACAAGAGAAAACTCATAATCCTTTTTTCATAGGGCGTGTGGGATAAGAAAATATAAAAATTAATTACCCCTTAAAATTACTTTCCTTTCCAGCGATGGACATCCCGCATAAATTTTCTTTTATCCATGTCTTTATCCCATGGAAAAAGATCCATTAGAGGTTCGAGCGCATAATTCGATTTGTCTTCTGGGGGGAGTTCGAATCCTCCTTCGGTTATCCGATAAATATTGTTAAAGGTTCGGTAATTACCACACAAGGTTATATAATCCCATGAGGTATTTCCTTCTATCAAAGCGAACAACTCTGAAGATGAAATCCCCTCATAGAGGTTTATTTTTCCAATGTCACCTTTATGAAGCTTAGGTGATCCGGGTTGTGCAAAATCTATGGACCAGGTTTGCGATCCTTCCTGACCAAATACTTCAATTTGATATACGATCTGCCAATGCTGCCAACCTCCCAGCAGTTCACTTTTTAGCAAGCGATCCAAGAAACTGTTTTCAATGAAAGCTGTCACCCCCTTCATTTCCTTATCGTAATCAAGAGGGTCCGTGGTTTGAGTCTTTATCGAAGGAACGGGTGCCCCAGGCTTAAATACAATTTTTTGGCTATCGTCCTCTTTGACCCGTACAAAATCAGAATCTTGCTTTTTTATTTGAATCTGATCTTTTGTTATATACGCAACATCTCCAGGAAAATACGGCGAACTGGCTACCTCGGGACAAAAAGCATTCAAATCTCGAAGAAACTGTTCCTGGGTTGTGGGAAATGAATACTGATTTAAAAATTTTAATTCGTCTCTATAACGAAATGCGGCAGAACCAGGAACAACCATTCTTGGAGACAGTGCTCGCACCACATTTAGATAGGTACAATATTCATCAAAAGGAAGAACGAGAGGTTTATTGTAAGAAAAATTACCTTCCAAAAGTGGAACAAATCGGGAATGAAAAAAGTCAATATGGCCATACAACTCTATTATGCGTTGGATAATATCGGGATTGACCTGAGAATCCACTTGATTCCAAATCGTCACTTCGCCATCGTTGACCAAAAGTCCATGCTCAGGAAAATCATCTTCCGCTGTGCTGATTTGATTTCGCGAAGGAGTCGGAGTCAAAGTCACATCCTTGACCTGAATCTGTTCAAAATCTGCAACAACCTTTACATTCTTAAACTCCAGTTCATCCAGAATACCTAAAAGGAGATCGTCTTTAGGAGCCAAAACAATTGTATCGGGTGTAATTATTCTATCGTTTTGTACAAGATAAGCCAAAGTTCGAACATCAAAATGATCTTGATGCCTATGTGAAATGTTGAGGACGTCCAAAGGTGGGATCTTATCCTTTTCAAGCACAATACTGGGACACAGGACGTTAATTTCCTCCCAAAGATAATCGAACCAAACAGGATCGGTAAGTATATTAGTTTCCTTGGATTGTATGTAAAGGCAAGCATGCCCAATCAATGTAGTCCGGATCATCTTTCTATTCGTGATATTATTGCGAACACGAAGGTTAACCGAACAATAGCATTAATTCAAGCCACAGTTTTTAGAGGTTATTAATGAATTCCAAAAAATTTGTTTTTTAAAGGAAACAACCTGTGAATTTTTTTGTCCACCATAAGACAATAAAGCCCAACCGAATTTTTTGTGTCGGGAAAAACTATGACAAACACATCAAGGAATTGGGTGGAAAGCAGATTCCGGATGAGCCTGTCGTATTTATGAAACCTTTGTGCAGCATCGTAGCCCCGGGTAATATTTGTCCTCCTCCTTACGGAAACGAGCTTCACCACGAAGTTGAAGTTGTCTTGTTAATAGGGAAAGGGGGGAACAACATTCCAGAACCCCAAGCATTGGCGCACATATCCGACATAACTCTGGGATTGGATTTGACTCTGCGTGACATTCAAAAAAAATTAAAGCTACAGGGACTGCCGTGGGAACGCGCAAAGGCTTTTGAAGAAAGTGCGCCTCTGGGTATTTTTAAAAAATACCAGAATATAGACCTTGGCAACCTGCCTTTCACATGCTCCGTCAATGGTGATCTTCGACAAAATGGTAATACCAGGGAAATGATTTTTCCTGTCGCAAAACTAATTCACATCTTAAGTGGTTGGTGGACTTTAAAACCTGGCGATATTATATTTACAGGAACCCCTGCAGGGGTTGGGCCCCTGCAGTCTGGAGATAGGATTGTTGTGGAAAGCCCAAAAATCGGATCATTTTCCTGGAGCCTGTCTTATCAATAATATGAAAATCATATTAATTTGAGCGCTAATTCCAATGCCCGTTTTTTAATCTTAGCATTGGGCCCAAACCAAGACTGCCTCAAACGGGAATCCGGAGTTTTACCAATACCATCCGCCATATAAGTCACTGCTGTCAAAAGTCCCCATGCGGTCATTTGCGCAGACTGTAAATTCTGTCCTGGTGCTGTGCCAAAGGCATCCAATGCAGACTGTGTATGAATCTTTGCCTTCTGTTTAACCGCTTCACTTTCATCTTTTAAAGAATCTGACTCAAAAACCTCTATCATATAATCTGTAGCAATTTTTTCGTTTACTTTTTTATCAACAAGTCTCTGTGCATCTTTTGAAAATTTTGATATTGCGGCCCTGCCTTTTTCATGAGTCTCCTTTGTTTTTTGAATCATATCTTCATCGAACTCCAATGCTGACTCAGACAAAAAAGGAAGGGTGGGTTTAAATACTCGTCTAAACGAGTTTTTAACTGTCGGTCGTGCGGTCGAAGATATCTTCAACATACTGTTGCATGCAGATCTATGCGTCAAAAATTGTATTTCAATTTTCTCTCTATCCTCATGACGAGAAGCAAGAAGAATATAGCCTTTCAACTCATCATCTCCTGGCAAAATAAAACTTTGATTTAATCTGGCAATAGCCCAAATAATTCTGGCGCCATCCAAGCTGCCAATAGTTTCGATTTCTGCATTTCCTGCATCAAAATAGGCTTTATAAAAACGAAAGGTCTCCTGGTTCGAGTGCGACTTGGGTCTTTGTGAGGGGATTTTGGAGACTTCCCAGTCTAGCTTGGCTTTATAAAGCATTTCACGACTAGACAAACTTCTATTTACTTCAACACCGATCACGGACCAAGGTTTTTCGTTTGTTCCTCTCATTTGTTTTATCAGGTAAATTTGAACGAATACGATATATGCATTATTTATACTGCATAAAAGTAAATTAGGAAAGAGGATGTCGAATTATTTTTTCGTTGACGATCGTTGGTAGTTTATTTTGGATATCTATGGGGAAGAAAATTCCAACTCAGGAGAAATAACTTATAAAGAGAATACAACAAGAAAACTATTAGATGAGAGAAACCCAAACCAGTTTCGATTGAGCCCCCTCTATTATCTTTTTAAAAGTTCTAAAACGGTTTTGTAATGGACTTTAGAAACCTCAGATTCTGGCATTTCAAGAACAAGGGCAATTTCTTTTATCGTTAATCCTTCATAATAGAACAATGAAATAATTAAACGTTTTGTTACAGGCAATTCATCAATCCCTTCCGCAATACAATCCAGCCAGTTTTCTTTTTCAATTGTGTCTGGCTCAATACCTAAGTCTTCCAGTTTAGCAACAGTTGTTCTTTCGTTCATATTAATTCCTCAAAATTCAATTTAAACTCTTTGCTTTTGAAGTTGATTTTCGTCTTTTAATAGATGGCACCCATTTCCTGCCTTTTCGGTAAATATTCCACCCACTTTTTTCTGCAGTTTCTCTAAATACTTGAGTTAAAAACTCATCTACAGTCAAATTTTTCATAAATCCTCCACGGTTGAATTTTGACGCACTTTGCTGTTATTTCTATTTAAAGCAAAGTCCATGCCAAATCACTAAATCGTGAAGCTTTTCATAAGTTGCCAAAAATAAAGAGTTTAATTAAAATTGTTTTGCTTTAATTTATTCTTTGGCTTGGATTCATTGAGCAAGAGGAAAATTTTTTCCTAAATCTATTTTCAAAATTACTTGGAAAATTTGTAGGGAATGGATTGAAGAATAATCTAATTGAAGTGTTTTTTATCTGAGCGTCTTTCCGGGGTTTCCGATCTTTTGTACCATTTAACTGCCTTATCAAAGTCCTCTTTAACACCCATTCCGTTAACATACATCCAGCCTAGATTTGCCTGTGCTTTTTGATGATCTTGTTCAGCGGCCCTATGGTACCACTTCACTGCTTTTCTTAGATTTTTTGAGACTCCATCCCCTTTTTCATATAAGAGCCCCAGATTATATTGAGCCTTCGCATCGCCACTTTTTGCAGCTTTTTGAAACCAATAAATTGCTTTCATGAAATTTTTCTTAACCCCTTTCCCACGCATATAATAAAATCCCAAACGAGATTGTGCTTCCAAACTTCCTTCTTCTGCAGCGGCTTTATACCATTTAAAGGCATAATCAAAACTTTTTTCAACCAAGAATCCTTTTTCGTAAATCTTCGCAAGCCATAATTGAGCTTGAACCTTTCCTTGTTTGGCGCTAGATATATACCATTTGATTGCTTTTTGGATGTCTTTTCCAACATCATCATTGCCTTGCTCATAAATTTCCGCCAGTTTTAGTTGTGCTTCTACATTTCCAAGATTGCCCGCTTTCAAATACCATTTAAAAGCTTTATCAAAGTCTCGACTGACCGTTTCGCCCTTGTCATAAATTAAGCCCAGATTGTATTGTGCCATTGAATTTCCATTTTTGGCAGCAACCCTATACCATTTTATAGCTCTTTTATAATTGGGATCGGTCCCTTCGCCTTTATCAAACATCCAACCAAGATTGTACTGAGCACCAATATTCCCCTGACTGGCCGCATATAAAAACCACTTGAGGGCTTTCTTATAATTTTTATCCACGCCCTCTCCGTTGTAATACATCAGCCCAAGATTAAATTGTGCGCCTACATTTTTCTGCTTAGCGGCGAGTCGGTACCATTTGACCGCTTTGGATAAATTTTGTCTCACCCCATCCCCTCTGTCATACATCAACCCCAAATTAAACTGGGCAGTGCTGTTTCCATTTACAGCCATAGGTTTCCATTTTTTGAAAGCCGTTTTATAATCGCCGCGTTTTAATGCCTTCAAACCTTCGTCAAGATCGTCTGCATAAGCAGGTTGGCTCAGTAAAATAAAAATTATTATTAATTTTGATGTACTTTTCATTCGTCAGAAAAATCAGCAGTTATGTTATTCTCAATTTAAGCGATAAAATAAACCACCAAAGTGAATAGGAATAAAAGCCATAGGAATTACTGAATTACAAGGTCATTAATTTTTTCTTCTCAATTCCTTTAAAAGCTATAATTTGCCAGTGGTTATCTATTTTACTACTATTATCGTTACGGCCTAAAAGAGCAATAAATGAAGAAAAAAAAGATGCAGGAAAAACGCAAGGAAAATATAGTTTTTACTATTTGGGTTCATACAGGCTACACAGTGCTCATCCTATCAATGATTGGCTGGATGATTTATATGGAATTTTTTATGGATTAAAAATAAAGGCTCTCATACTAATATAGCCAACTCTGCAAAACAAACTGCTTGGCTTGGCAAAATTTATGCTCATTATTGAGGTTCTTTTACAAATTATCTTAACTCAACCTCAGCATGCACAAACGGATAAGCATGGAATTAGGCTTTTTTTCTGTCAATATTCCCATTATCTTGCGATTCGGTGATCAATAGATGGAGGTTTTAATAGAAAAGGGTAGATTGCTCGCTTTTGTATAAAAAACTCTAGCATCTAAAACCACAACATTTAGAAATTCTTTAAATGACACAAGAGTTTTAATTTAACGAGGAATCAAAAATGGCAATAGAAGAACATTTAAATAGAATCAAACAAGGGGTCGATGTCTGGAATAAATGGAGAGAAGATAATCCTAATGAAGTTCCTGATCTTTCTAAAGCAGATATTCGTGGTTATAAACTTCAAAAAATAAATCTAAATAATGCAAATTTGAAGGAAACAAAACTTCAATACTCTAATTTATATGAGGCTAACCTTGAAAAAGCAGACTTGAGTAAAGCTAAACTGCTGGAAACCAATTTGCAAAGTGCCAAATTGAAAAATGCTAACCTTTCAGGTGCGGGATTATTGGAGTCTAACCTCCAATTTACAGACTTGGAAAATGCCAAACTTAAGGGAGCGCAATTTAACGAGGGGACCATTTTTAATCAGACAAATTTAAAAGGAGCATTATTCGAAGGTGCAACCGGCCTAAACTCCAACCAAATTAGCACATCTAAAACAGATTCAAAAACCCAACTTCCAGATTATCTTGAAGAAGAAATGGATGACGATTTTTTATTACAAATGTAAGATGAATTATATTAAGGATTCAATTGTTTCATTAATTTTTATAGGGTCGCTCTCGGTTTTGCGAATACTATCGACAATAGAGCATGCAGCTCTGGAAGTAATAAATTTTTGCTGATCGTAACCCAATAAAATTTCCCAAGAATCATCCTTATACATATCAATCATTGGCAGTGCAACATCGTTAAGCATCCATTGCCCATGACGGATATCCTCTTTAATATGTATATCCCAATAACTAGCAGCTTTAGAATTCAACCCTAAACGTTCTGCCGCCAATTTATTATTTTTAAATGATGCAGGAACAGATATCTCGATATACAAAAGACCTCCAATATATCTTAAAATTTTTCGTTTTTGTTCAGACAAAGAAAAAGAATGATTTATATTCGCTAATACTTCCCAAGGGACCATTTCAAAGTAAGTCTCAGGCTTAGGATCTAGACCTAACTCTTCCATCATGGCGGCAAAATGGGAAGAATGTTTTCTTTCAAATTTGCCTCCACCATACTCTTCCCAAAAAATTTTGGTCAACATTAGCTGAACTTCCGATCCTGCCCCTCCCAATACTCTGGACAACTGACTTGCCTCTACCAATCCATCCAGTGAAGCAATAGAAAGAAGCTGACGATAACCTGGTTTGGAAATATGGTCACGAATATAGCGTCCTTCTTCTGTCAAACCGGGGTTAAGATCTTCATCGACTCTTTCACATAATGCTCGAAAAACATTTACCTCCTGCAAACTTTCAGAGGAAATTTGATTTTCCTCCCAAGCAGACCATTTTTTTTCAATTTTTTTACGAAGTCCAAAAGTAAAGCATGAGTTTTCATTCGAATAGTTATTTAATTTATCATACCAAAAGAGTTTTAATCGATTGATACGATACAAAATTCTTTGAATAAAAAGATGTGCAAATTTATTATCACTTGAAAATGCAATATCCAAAGCAGTGTCAATTGTTTCATTAAAAAAATCGACAATATGAGGCTCTGTTAATATTTTTTCATCAAGATTTTCGCTATTCAATAAGGCGACAAAATCCTGTTCAGCTTTTTTATAATTAACAAAATTTATTTTAGGTATTGAATTGATGGGAAACCACCATAAACAGTTATTATTTGATATTTAAGCTCTTGAGCCCATATAACCAGAAATATGGATGTATATGTGACGCTGGACAAAAACTTGAAAGAAATATATACAGACAATATAACAAAATCATTTTTTCTGGTCAAACTCACAAGGTTTCTTGTTAGTTTTAAATTCAAGCATTATTAAACAAGCTACTCTAAAAACATAACAACATTTTCTAAGATGAAAATAAAACAATTTGAAGATGCCGTTCTTAAGGGACTTTCTCTTAATAAAAAAAAACTCCCCTCTTGGTTAATTTTTGATTCAAGGGGAAGTGAAATTTTTAATCAAATCACAAAGCTCGAAAACTACCATCCATCTAAATGTGAAATGGAAATATTCAATAAACACAAATCCAAACTTTCAAAAATATTTTCCAACAGTCCAAGTCATTTAGTTGAATTAGGGTCTGGGGATGGTAACAAAACCTCGGTCCTCATAAAGCAACTTCTCAAGGACGGGGTTGAGGTTCGATACACTCCTATAGATATTTCTGAAGGGGCTATAAAAAACCTGACCAATGTACTGAACAAAAAATTTAGCGCCTCTTCTTTAAAAATATCAGGGTGGATTGGTGATTATTTTGAAGGTTTAGCCTCAATATCCAACAACGATAAGACAAGGAAAATGGTTTTATTTTTAGGTGTAACCCTTAACAATATGGATATCCCGGATGCCAAATCATTCCTCAACAACCTCCACCGATCATTACGACAGGACGACTTATTATTGATTGGATTTGATCTTATGAAGAATCCAAAACTCCTTAATCAATCATACAATGATAAATTATTTGAAGAGTTTAATTTGCATCTTTTAGATAGGATCAATGAATGTCTTGGAGGGGATTTTGACACAAATTTATTTGTACAACAAAGTCACTATAATCCTGATTCAAAAACCGTAGAATGTTTTTTATACAGCACCTGCAATCAAAGCGTGCACATCAAGGCTTTAAATAAAACCTTTAAGTTTATTGAATGGGAGGCAATACAAACCGAGCAATCCTTAAAATATTCCATTAAAGATATAGAAAAATTAGCCGTTGAATCCGGGTTTCAAATTAAGGAGAACTTTTATGATTCTAAAAAATACTTTGTGGACTCACTGTGGCAAGTAATGAAGTAGATAGAAACGTTCTAAAGATTGGCAGAAAAATCTGGTTTTAATTATTGGAAGGGCTAAATTAATTTAGCTTTTATAACATCTAATTTCAAACAAGTTCGAGGGCTACTTCTTCGTTGATCGTTGGAATAACAAATATCATATTTTCCAGCTTTAGCAAAAGATATCTCAAAAGACTGTCCAGATTGAAAGTCATCGATAAAAAGAACTCTTTTTTGAGATGGCGATTCTGTTACCGTAATATCATATAAGACAGAACTGAAGGAATTGCTGATTTCAACATAGGCATTCTGGTATACCTTTTGGTTCCCAGTTTTTTTTCCTAGCGGCCCAAGATTGATCGCACCCGAACCAGCTTCAGATGTTGCCGAGAAGAAGAATAAAACTAAAAGGATTATTTTAGCGTAGCGAATCAATGTTTGAGCAGATCATTAATGGTTTTAAAAACTACAACATTGATTCTATAGAGAAAAATGGCCAACCAATATCAGACTAAAATTGCTTTACTATTAGTTATAATACCTAATTATTTATAGTTATTTGTCCTATGTTAAGTAAGATATTTCATTAAAAACCAAAATAAAGGCACTATATCGAAGGCTTTCACACAACTTTTTTCGTCCAATAAGAAAATTGAAAAAACTTTAAAAAGATTTATCTATTGCGGCGCTGTTTTATTTTTGTTTGTTTATTTTTTCCAACTCATATTTTTCAACTAATTTATCTAATTTTTTATTAAACGCAGATGATTCGGAAAGTGCCCGACCCCATTCACTGCCAATTAACCCGGCTTCGCGGCTGATTTTTGGCATTTTTTCTTTCCATTCTTCCCAAAAAGGCGTTTCAAACATTTCAATCAGCTTTTTTACAGTTTCATGCGACATATGCTTGTCATAAACAGGAATGATTTTATGCACCAAATCATCCATGTCTTTTTTACCAATCAATTGATTGAATTCTTTCCAAAATCCATCGGGAACTTTAGAGAAAGACCCAGAAATCATCATAGACATCGAATTCATCAATGTATCCTGCATATAGCTTAATTGCTTACGAATGCCGGAAACTTCCAATAGTCTTATGATGTCTCTTTCTTTTTCGGTTTCAGAAAAAACTGGTTTTACAGTTGTAATCAAGAAGATAACAATTAGTATTAACCAGCTTAAATTATTCCTTTTATTAAATTTTTTCATTTAATCCTCAAAAAAAAAAAAAAAAAACCAAAGTCCATAGTAAAATCTAACAAGTATACACTCAATTATCTTTAAAAGTGTCTATTGACAAAATAACAAACCGGAATTGGCTTATTAATCCTTAAATTTTTAGTATTATTTTTAATGACTTCCGATAAACAAACAGTCCAAGCTTCCAAAAAATCTTTACAAAGCGCAAATCTAAAAAAGGCGCAACTCCAAGAAGCGGACCTTAGTGATGGAATATTAATCGAAGCCTGTCTTGAAGAATCTGACTTGTCGGAAGCGGACCTTTGCGAAGCCGATTTAAGTGCTGCCAACTTAAAACATGCCAATCTTCACCGTGCCGTTTTATATCGCTGTAGAGCTAAAAAAACAGATTTTTCAAATACTATTTTAACGCAGGCTAATCTGGTCGAAGCAAATTTAAGCGGCGCAAACTTTAGTCAGGCAAACCTTAAAGAATCAAA
>CAYYIR010000005.1:13818-24657 GCA_964471995.1 uncultured Nitrospina sp.
TTTAACTGTGCTTCGTTATCAATTTCAGCCCACAAAAGGTTTTCTATCTTTAAATAACCCAAATGTCTTATCTCAGAAACAGTAGCAAAACAATCCATATCATAATTGATTTTTAAATTTGACTTAAACCTGTCTTCAGCTATTTGAATCATAAATTTATAAAAATCATTGCTTATTTTGGAGATGCCGACAAATTCACCGACCATTGAATCCAATGATGCCCTGTCTTTGGATATCTTTTTGACTATATTTTCTTCTGCAGTCACAAAAACTTCATCTCCCGCTTCTGTTTTTCCCGAAATCAATATGCAATCCTCATAAGGCGATCCTATTATTTCCCGAATGGCCCTAATCTCGAAAATTAGGTCTGATTCCAATAAAATGAAATCTGCGCTGATGAGGTTTCGAGCACACCATAAAGAATACATGGTACCTGTTTCTGAAAATTTTTCATTTCGAACTGTTTTTATTTGAGGGTATTGGACCGAAAGACTCTCATAATATTTATCCATGTAACCCGTGACAATAATAATTTCTTTAATGCCACAAGCTAATAAAACCTTAATAGAATGTTCAATAATTGAAACATCTCCCAATTGTATAAAACCTTTGGGTGCACCCCGATTCAATTCTTTAAGACGAGATCCCATTCCCGCAGCAAGAATTACCGCTTGTGTGATTTGATTTTCCATAAGAAAGAAATATTACCTAATCTGAGAGCCTTCTTGAAGGGTTTTAATCGCGTTATCCAATTGAATATGGCTACCGAATAAGATCAGCATATCCCCGGACAAAATTGAAAACTCTGGCTCAGGATTAGGATGCGACTTATTATTTCTAACCACCGCAATAATAATAGCCTCCGATTTGATATTTATTTCAGCCAAAGTTTTGCCACTAGCCCATGAATCATCCAAAATCATATAAGACTCTGTTAGGCTCGCAGTTAAATAAGTTGAAAACTTTTTCAAACTTTCGGTGTTTAAAGATAACCCTCGGAGCATACTGTAGCCTTCCAAGCGAATTAATTCGACCTGCTGCTCAATAATATTGTTAGGAATTCTATAATCTTTTAAAACTCTACAAAAGATTTCAATGGAGGTTTCAAATTCTTCAGGGATAACCTCATCAGCACCCGCCGCTTTAAACTCTTCCACCTGAGAAAAAAGTCGCGTTCTAACAATGATTTTTATTTGAGGATTCAATTTACGTGTTAAACGCACGGCTCTTTCAGTGCTGACTTGATCACTAATCGCATACACAATCATCCGTGCTCTTTTTATATCGGCCCTTAAAAGCGTGTCTTCTTGAGTACAATCCCCGTAGTGTGTTTTGTGACCTTGCTTCAAAGCACGTTTTATTTTCTCGCCACTTAGCTCCAAAATCATAAAAGGAATTTTAGCTTCCTGTAGAACTTTAGCCAAAGTACTGCCGCCCAATCCGTAACCTGAAATAATAACATGATCCGAAAAAGTTTCTTTTTCTTCCTTCGTTGATTCAGACACTTTCATTCTGGAAAAAAGCCAAATAGAAAATTTATTAGAAACTTGAATGAGCAAAGGAGCAACCAGCATCGATAGAATAGATACAATCAATAAATGTTGATATTCCTCGTTACTAAAAATTCCATTTTCCAAACCAATTGCAGCGAGAATCAGTGAAAACTCACCAACCTGCGCTAATCTCATCCCAACAATCAAAGAAATTCTAAGCGGGGCTCGAACAAGAGCACACGATAAAAATGTCAGAAATATTTTTATCAAAATAACTACTATCGCAAGCTCCAGGAAAAACAAAACAGAATCAAAAAATATTTGAATTTGCAAAAGCATCCCAATTGAGATGAAAAATATACTGCTGAAATAATCACGAAGAGGAAGGATATCGAGAATGATTTGATGGTTGTATTCAGAGTCTGAAATTATCATTCCAGCAATCAACGCACCCATTGCCAAGGTCAACCCCATTTTTTGAGAAATCCAACCTGTAATGAGGATTATAAAAATCACAAAAAGAGTTAAGTGCTCTTTGTTGCCTATATGCGCTACCCATGCCAGCATCCTAGGAACAATTAGCTTAGAAAGAAAAAATATTGCAACCACTGCAGCAATAGACTCGAACATTGCGATGGCAAAATCTATGGGAGAAGTAGCTCCTGCCTGAGCAAGGAGAGGCATTACAAGCATTATAGGAACCACGCAAATATCTTGAAATAAAAGAGTCCCGATACAAATCTTGCCCTGAAGCGTATCTATTTCGGCAAGGTCGGTAATCATTTTTAGAACGATAGCGGTACTACTTAAAGCAACAATGAATCCAAAAGCAATACTCTTACTTTGTGAAAATCCATTTATATGTAATATCCAGGCGACAACACCAGCAGTTAGAGTCAATTGAAGCCCACCCACTCCCAAAATGGATACAAGATCCTTTAAAAGACGAGTGAGAGAAAACTCCAAACCAATTACAAATAAAAGAAGAATGACCCCTATTTCAGCAAGGTGCTTGACAGATTCAACATCTCCGTTCAACTGCCAACCATAAGGCCCAATCAATATACCAGCAATCAGATAACCCATAACTGACGGTAATTTGATTTTATGGAATAAAAGGTTTATCGGCAGGGAAACTAGGAGTAATACTGCAAGATCTTCAATCAGGTGAGCCATAAATAAACCGTTTGGGAAAAACTTAGGATAACCAATATTACTGGCATTAATTATACCGGTGGAATTTTAAAAAAAAACAAAGATATCGGAGAATGATCTAATTAAGCTCTGTTTCTTCTGATCAAATCATTAATAATTTAGTTAAATAGATAGAAGGATTTGATTCACTCGAAATAGCTGGCACCACAGCCCTCCATTTCGCAAATCTCTACTCGTTTTATACGCGTAGAGCCAGTATTTATCTGAACCTTCAATTCCAGAAATAACCAGCGGGCAATATTTTCTGCGGAGGGGTTTTGCTCATCAAAGGGAGGAATTTCATTAATATTATGGTAATCCAATTGACTTAAAACTTTCTCAACCATATCTTTTAGCTTAACAAAATCTATACCTACGCCAATGGCGTCAAGTTCATCGGCTTCAACAGTTACCTGTGCAGTCCAATTATGCCCGTGTAAGTTTTCATATTTACCATCATACAAACGCAATTGATGGGCTGCAGCAAACCCGGTTTTAATAGTTACATCGTACATAGTGACCTCAATAAAAAATGAAATTAATCCAGGACCGCTTTAATGCATTCTCGCGCAATGGTCATCATCCTCTTTATCTCCTCCTCAGAAATTACCAAGGGTGGAATGAAATAAATTACATCACCCAAAGGCCTCAAAAAAACACCTCGCTTGAGGCCTTCTAAATAAATTTTATAGCCTACCCGACTCTCAAGAAGGAAAGGTTCTTTTTTATCTTTATTCTTTACCAATTCTAATGCAGCGATCATACCCTGCTGACGAAATTCACCGCACCATTTTGACTCTTCATATATTTTCTTCCCTATTTGCCCTATTAAATTTATTTTAGGTCGCAATTTTCTTATGAAATTATTTTCGTTTAATATTACTAATGTTTCATTAGCCACCGCACAGGCTAAGGGATTTGCTGAATAACTATGGCTATGAATGAACAATTTCCAACTGGGAAAATCATCATAAAAAGCAGAATAAATTTCTTCTGTAGTTAAAGTCGCGGCTAGAGGTAGGTAGCCTGATGTAATTCCTTTAGAGAGACATAAAAAAGTGGGAGAAATATTAAGCTCTTTGCTAACAAATAGTGAACCTGTACGGCCAAAGGCCACCGCAATCTCATCGAAAATAAGATGTGCCGAATAAGAATCACAAGCAGCTTTAAGTTTTTTTAAATAAACCGGAGGATAGATTTTCATCCCCGCAGCTCCTTGCACTAAAGGCTCAATTATCACACCCGCGATATCGTTTTCCTCTAAAGCCTTTTCCATAGGCTCAAAACATTCGGCCTGACAGCTATCTCGATTCAAACCATAGGGACACCGAAAACAATCTGGACCCTCTACACCCAGGTTGTTCAATAAAACCTTTTCAAATTTATCTCTAAAAATATCCAGTCCGCATACTGATAATGCTCCAATTGTTTCTCCGTGGTATCCACCCTTCAAATAAATAAACCGGGTCTTATTACTTTCTCCACTTTGCTGCCAATATTGCAAGCTCATTTTCAACGCCACTTCCACCGAAGTCGAGCCGTTATCGGAGAAAAAAACTTTGCTTAATTTCTCAGGGGATACTTCCACAAGAGATGAAGCTAAATCGATCGCCGGTTGGTGTGTTATACCGGCAAACATCACATGCGCCATTTTCTCCATTTGGTTTTTTAAAGCCGCGTTGAGTCTGGGATGATTATGGCCCAACAAGTTTACCCACCAGGAAGAAATTACATCCAAATATCGTTTACCCTCCCTATCATAGAGATATACACCCTCCGCTCTCTCTACCAACAAAGGTTTTATCGTCTCAAAATCCTTCTGTTGAGTACAGGGATGCCAGATATTTTGAAAGTCCCGGGCCAAATCAAGTTCTGTTTTTCTATCCTGCATTTTGAATTTTGCTTTAAATGTTATAACGTGAAGGCGAAAACTCTGGAATTTCCCCTTCACGATCACCCTTAATTACAGAAACCATATAATCGGCTTGATTAGGGGTCTGTAAAATCCCATTCCGGTAATGTCCGGAAGAATAATAAAGATTTTTATACTTTTCACTTCTTCCCATGATAGGCATTAAATCTTTTGCTGCAGGGCGTAGTCCGGTCCACGACTCTATTAGAGATGCCTCTTTAAGACAAGGAAGAATGTCCCCAGCTCTTTCAATAAGAGTATCAATTACTTTGTCTTCAATAGCAGAATCAAATCCCCTATCTTCCATGGTCGAACCAATCACTAAACCGTTTTCCTCTTTCCAAGGCGCGATATACGTCCTCATACCGTGTATCGTATAGTCAAGAATATGATCCTCAAGTTTCAAACGACACATTTGCCCTTTGATCGGTTTCAATGGAAGGTCTACACCTAGTTCCTTTGCCAATTGTGCTGACCAACTCCCCGATGCAATTACAAATTGATCGCCTTCTATTGTTTCAGTATTTGTAATGGCTGCAGAAACACTAGACTCTCTTCGAACAAAACCCGTTACATTTCCTTCAATGATTTGAACACCAAGGTTTTTGGAGGCTGCCATCAGAGAATCGTGTAATTGCCTATTATTTACCTGCCCCTCTCCAACCCAAATCACTTCTCCACATTCTTTTGCTAAATAGGGGGCTTTTTCTTTTATTATTTTTTCATCCCATATTTCATGAGGAATATCTTCTGCTTTAAAAAATTCCTTGCGTTCTTCCCAGGTATCCAAAAAAGAGGAAGCCGGCATTAAAGAACCAGTATTAGAAAAATAAACGGGCACCTGGCTTACTGCGATGAGGCTTTCAAGAAATTCTGGAAATTTATTCAAAGATTCACGGCAAAACTGAAAAAAAACATCTGCAACCTTACACTCGCAAAAAGGTGCCAACATTCCTGCTGCGGCCCTGGAAGCCTGCAAGGAGTTTACAGGGTCTCCAAGAATGGCAAGCCGAAGGTTGGGATCTGTCTGTTTTAAACGATAGGCAATACTATGACCAATCACTCCGGAACCAATCACTACGATGTCGAAACCTTTTTTCATCATTTCTTTAAATTAAATATATAAATCATGAGCCTTGCTACCTTAAACAGGATTATGATATTTTAGAATCCAATAGTGACAAATCCAAACCCTTTCAATCCATAAACAGGTATTTTGCCCTAAAAACAACCCTATGAGCGAAGAAAAAGAAAATAATCAAGACACCGATCAAACTATAACTAGAGAAAATACGGGAAAAAGAGTAGATCCCATCCTAGAACACCTAATAGTCGAAAATTCTGACTTCGACAAAAATACAATTAGAAAAAGATTCATAGATATATGGGAATATGAAAATGGTGATACTCTTTCCGAAGAAGAACAATATATGACTTTAGTTGCTTGCTTTATTTACAATTCCCACAACGTTTTGGATGAGGCAAATGTAAGACTAGACAAGGCGAGGGCAGCTATTATTTTGGCATTGAGTAAATGGTCCCTGCCTAAGCGTGAAAAACTGATCGAAAAAGAGAAATCCTCTAAAAACCCATTTAAAACTTTTGTAGAACAACATCAACCGCAAATCGATGATACCCACACATGGAGACATTTCCTCCTTGAACATAAAAAAGCAGATGAAAACCAATGGGTTTATAAAATGAAAAAGTGTTGGTTTGCGGAGTTTTTTATTCGCTTTGGACGAGTTGACTATATTCAAACTGCTTGCGAGTTTGATAAGATCCCATGGGAAGACAGAAAAGAATATGTTGATTTAAAGTTAAGTAATCTTTTTGCCAACCTAGGATCCCTTTGCCAGTTCGACTACAAACCCAAAAAAGAATAAAAACCCTGACCAGAGGTCAAAGATTAAACGCATTGCATACTATATTAGTGCACATGGCTACGGCCATGCCTCACGGTCTCTTCCTGTTTTAAAACAACTCATTTCTTCTTATAACCTGTTCATCAAAACAGGAATAAACTACGAATTTTTTAAAAGTAACCTTACAAAATTTTTTGAGTTTTTCTTACAAAATGTAGATGCGGGTTGCCACCATTCCAACTCCATCAAAATAGATGCAGAAACTTCCTTTCAAAACTTGCAGTCTTTTATTGAAAATACTCAGCTAGAAAAAGAAATGAAATGGTTGACTGATAACAAGATCGATCTAATTATTTCTGATGTAGCAAGTATGCCACTCAAAGCAGGGAGCTATTTAAAAATCCCAACTATTCTCATCGGTAATTTTACTTGGCATGATATTTACTCGCATCTTCCCGGATCAAATAATAATTCTGAACTTGTACAATTTTTAGCAGAAGAATACTCTTATGCAACTTTGCAGGTTCTTCCTCAATGTCATTTACAAAACGAGATTATCAAAAACAAAAAAGAAGTCGGATTTATTTCTAACAGCGGGAAAAATATTAGAAATGAACTTGAACTTTATTTAGGAATAAAAGCTGAAAACAAAACTTTAGTTTTTATTTATTTAGGAGAGAATGGGACGCGTTCCGTAGACTGGAAAAATTTGGATGAAAATAAGGACTGTTTTTTCATCACCCGTGACCCCATTAATCATTCAACACAATCCTTGACTGTCTTGGATGAAAGCTTCTCTTACTATGATTTAATGGCCAGCTCGGATATAACACTTACAAAGGGAGGTTATTCTACTCTTGCAACAACCTTTGCCAACTCCAACCCTGTAATCACTTGTGAAAGAAAAGATTTTTTTGAGTTTGAAGCAATTCGCGAATATTTACTAAACCGAGAAATAGGGATTCTGATAAAGGATAAAGAGTTTTACAATGGGAACTGGCAGGAATCCATCAAGGATGCCCTAAAATTAACCGTTAAGAACAAAATCCCATTGAACGGGGAAATTGAAATTTCAAATATAGTTCACCAAATGCTCTCATGAAAATTCCTGACATCACCTTAATCATTACCAATTGGAATGGCAAAGACTTGCTTAGAGAATGTTTGCCCAGCATACTGAAAGCTGTAGATTTCGATTCAAAACGTTCTTATGAAATAATGGTGGTTGATGACTGTAGCACCGATGACAGCCTAAAGATTCTTGAAGAAGAGTTCCCTGAAGTAACAAGATTAAAAACTCCGTTTAATATGGGGTTCCAGCGCGCAAATAATTATGGCATAGAACAGACACAGTCTAAATTAGTTATGCCTATGAATAACGATATCAAACTGGATGAGGACGCCCTCTTCTTCCTAGCCGAACATTTTAAAAAAGAAAATATATTTTGTGTGAGTGGAAAGTTTTTTGGATTTAATGGCAAAACCTTTCTCTATGGAAACCGTGGCGGCTATTTTAGAAACGGCCATTTTTATCTTTATGAGAAAGCTGCTGATGACAACAGCCAAACCCTATTCGCATGCGGTGGGGCATTTATGGTCGACCGCGAACGGTATCTAGAGTTGGGTGGATTCGACAACCTCTATCACCCCTTATATTATGAAGAAATAGATCTTTCTTACCGGGCACTTAAAAGAGGTTGGGAAGTTCATTACGAACCAAAATCGATCGCTTACCATAAAGTGCAATCCACAATCACAAAACAGGAGAAAAAAAGGAGCATTGAATTGATTTCCGCACGCAACAATTATCTGTTCGTATGGAAAAACATTTTAGACCCTTCTTTGACTCTACAGTTTATTGTATTCATTCCACTTTTCCTTATTCGCGATCTTTTCAAATTGAAGAGTCGGTTTTGGATTGCATTTTTTATGGCCTTAAAGAGAATGCCTGCCGCCCTAAAATCTAGAAAAGAGGAAAAATTAAATACCTTGTTTTCGGACCATGAAATTCTCGCAAAAGTAAATATCAATTCAGAATACCGAACTTAAATTCAATGCCGAAAATTAATATTTTTTGTAAGGCCTCGTTCACACATGGACTAGGGCATTTAATCCGACAAATTCATATTGCCGACGAGTTTAGAAGGCAAAATAAAGAAGTCTATTTTTATATTCCCAATTTTCAAATAGCCAAAGACATTCTCAAGCAGTACAACTTTCCATTCTCTACACTCGAGAAGTTTGATTCCGACCCAACCATAAAAATAGAAGATAGCGCAATAACCGTTCTAGATATTCAAGGTTCAACACGCACATTCATCAAAAACTTAAAAAAAAATTGCAAAAAAATTATTAGCTTTGAAGATCAAGGGGAAGGAAGAAACTATGTTGATCTATTGATCGACTGTAATTTAAACCCTGATGATTCACAAATGTTCTCTTCTCATACTCAAACCCTTTTTGGTCTACCCTATTCGGTACTAGGGCCGGAGTTTGAAAAGCTTCATCTAAGACAACGTAACTTCAAAGATCAAATCCAGTCTCTACTTATCACCTTTGGTGGAACCGATCCTTTTAATATCACTACAGATCTCTTAAAACATATCCCAAACAAACTGAAAACAACAATTATTATGGGACCCGGATTTCAAAACCAGAAGACCCTGCTAGAGTTAAATAATGAACATATAAGCATTAAGGAAAATGTTGAGAATATGGCACCTATGCTTGTGAGTCATGATGGAGTTTTTTGTTCAGGAGGAGTAACGCTTCATGAAGCCATGTGCCTAGGGACCCCAGCATTTGTAATCAACCAAGTAGAGCACCAAGAGGACAAAGCAAAACATGCAGAAAGCCAAGGGGCAGCAATCAACCTGGGTCAGGCAAATTCCTGGGATAAAAATCGATTGAGCGAAATATTCAATCTTGAAAATAAAGTGTTACAGAAGATAAGTGGTATGGGGAAAAAGTGTGTTGATGGAAAAGGATTAAATCGAGTGGTCGAGGCTATTCTTTCAACTTGCTAATTTTCTCACTCTTCATCCACCCAAAAATTATTAAACTGATCCATTACAGAAGTAATTTGTGGGTCTGTTCCTTCTACGTTCACTAACGAATATTTTTCTGAATAAATATCTACAACGATAGGTCCTGGGCCGGGTTGTATGGGATTGACGCCTAAAGAGACCGTTGAATCGCTACTACCTATTAAAATTTGATTTCCCTGCTCTACAGTCGTTATAAGATTTTCAACTATATTAATCGTTTGGTCGACCGAGGCTTCACCCACCGTTTCGGTGGTTCCTTGTAAAATTCCTTCAGCTACTGTAGGCTCAGTAGGTAACCCTGATATGCTAAAGGCTGCCGAAGTTTTCTCAATGGCATCTGCTGCAGTACCAAAAGTTCCTCCGCCAGTCGTAACCGCAATCGTGCCATTTACAGCGGTTAAATCTTCATTCGTATCGCCGCCATCAAGAATGTTTCCGTTTTTAGTATTTAAGGTGATAGCAGCGCTAGTTGCATTAGTCGTCGTCATTTGTCCTAGTGTCAAATCCTCATCAGAGATTCCTGTAATCGTCCCAGACGCAGCACTAAAGACGGTGCCATCGGCCATAGTCAATGCACCTCCAGAACCAGGATCTGCAGTAGCATCCTCATCAGCAGTGACTGAAATATTTCCATTGTTACTTGAGATATCTCCTGCAGCTGTAAAAATTACATCGTCATCAGCAGATAATGTAATATCTCCTGCATTAGTTGTTAAAGCTGCCTGAACAGTCAACGAATTAGCATTATCAACTGTAATGTTAAGGGCAGCCCCACTTCCACCAAGAGTAATTGCATTGGAAATGGTTTGAGCAGCATCGGTCAATAATGTTAAATCCCCTCCGATAGTGCCTGATGTAATTGTACCTAGAGAAATAGCGGTTGTCCCATTATCCAAAGTAACGTCTCCTCCGGTACCTATTGTGCTAAACGTTACCTGCCCGGAAATTGCATTTTGCCCATTAAGAGTGATCAGCTTATCCGTTGTGTCGGTTGTAAAAGAAGCTTGACCACTAACTGTAATAACACCACTGTCAGTAATTGAATCTCCTGCAGTAACAGTTAAATCACCGTTGACTGTTAATGTTCCAAGGTTGGTGGCCGTCGTACCATTATCAATCGTCACGTTACCGGTTGTACCCACTGTTGTAGCCGAAATGGCGCCGGTTAACACGTTGGTTCCGCCCAGAGTGATATCGTTATCTGTTCCACTGGAAGTAAAACTCGATGCCCCGGTTACAGTCAGGTTCCCTGTCTGCGTGATATCCCTACCCGTGCTGATCGCAAGATCTCCGTTTACAGTATGGGCCTTAACATCAAAGGCCGCCGT
>CAYYIR010000006.1:0-22263 GCA_964471995.1 uncultured Nitrospina sp.
CATGATCCGCGAAAGTTCGCCACCCGAGGCAATTTTAGCCAAAGGACGAAGTTCTTCGCCTGGGTTGGGGGAAAATAAAAACTCTAAGGTACCCAAACCAACTGCTGTTGGTTTCAATTTTGTTTTACGATATTCAATAAATCCTGCTGCATCTGGAGGATAATTAAAGTCGACTCCAAAACGTACCCCGCTCATATGAAGTTCTTTTAATTCTTTTTCAACTCCCTGCTTTAAAGACTTGGCACCGATTTCGCGTTTTTCAGCAAGTTCGATAGCAAGTTTTGCAACTACCATTTCTTTTTTATGAATTTCTTCGGCAAGCTTTTTAGTGTTTTCTTCGTTATCGGCTAACTGCTCTAGTTCAGTGGAAAGCTTTTCACGCTTAGAAAGAATTTCTGAAATACTCTTTCCGTACTTTCTTTTAAGCCCATTTATTTCAGCCAGTCGGTCTTCTATTTCCTCTAATCTTTCTGGATTGAAATTCAAGGATTGGTCATGAGATCTCAAAATATCTTCTACATCTTCCAATTCGTAAAAGGCAGATTGCGATTTTTCAAAAGGCGAAGCCAAATCCGTATCTACTTCAATCAAAGGTTCAAGCTCTTTTAATATTTGGCGTAAGTTTTCCAATATTGAACCGCTTTGATTAGACAATAAAGTTTGGCTATTTTGCAGAGTTTCTCGAATTTTTTCTGAGTGCCGGAGTCTATTTTTTTCTGCCTTGATTATTTCCTCCTCTTCTTCGGAGAGTTTAGCAGCATCGATTTCAGAAATTTGGAAACCTAAAAATTCTTCCCTCTGAAGACGTTCCTGCTCATCGGTATTTAAAGATTGAAGGTTTTTAACTAGGCTTTGATACTCTAAAAACTCTTTGGAATATGCATCGTGGCCTTGTTTGGACTTGCCAAACAAGTCTAACAAGTCTACATGAATTTCAGGATGTAAAAGGGTTTGATGATCATGTTGTCCATGAAGATCCACTAATCGGTCACCTATTTTTGCTAGAGTAGAAACGGTTATCTGGCTATCGTTTAGAAAACAGCGGTTTTTACCTGAATTGGAAACCTGTCGCTTTATATGCAATTCTCCATCTTCAGGTTCCACACCAATTTCTTGGACTAAAGAGAGGGTCTCTTTATTGCCTATTTGAAAAAAACCTTCGATTAAAGCGTTTGTTTCACCGGTGCGAATAGAGTCTGTATCTGCTCTACCTCCAAGTAATAAATTAAGGGCGTCAATAATGATAGATTTTCCAGCACCCGTCTCACCGGTTAGTACATTCAGTCCACTTTGAAAATTCACCACAAGATTTTCTATGATGGCGAAGTTTTGTATTCTGATTTCTTTTAGCATGGTGTCATCAGGGGGTAATTTCTTCTAATAAACTGATTCCTTTTTTTCTTAAAGAAAGAAGTTTGTCGTCAAGCGTATTATCTGTGAGTTGCATGAGTTTGTTAAGAGTTTCTCGCGCTTCGATAGAATTATTTTTTTTAATGAGTACCTGTGCTAGGCCCAAATAGTTTTCTGCATAATCAGGAGCTAATCGAACAGCTTCTTGTAAATGAAAGGTTGATTTGCCCAAATCACCACCCAAAATAAATGGCAATTCCAGATACAACTTTCCAAGGGCTCTATGAGGTCCTGCATGGCTGACAGTGGGATCTAGACTAACCGCTTTTTCCATATCTTCCTTAAAAGGACCGATGATTCCCAGGCTGGCCCAAATCCCTTTAGTTTCTCCTTGTTTACCTCGGCAGAGCCCACGATAAAAATAACTGATCGCAGAATCATGTTTCAATGCAATAGCTCTGGAGCTGTAAGAAATACATAGCTCGTAATGATGAATATCATTCTGGGGTAATTTTTTTGCAATTGCATAATGGGTTCTGGCCAGACGCCATTGCCATTCATACTGGTCTGGGCGGGTTGTCAAAAATTTTTCAATTTGTATTGCGATTTTTTCATATTCCAAAGACGAGTTACTTTCCGAATAAATGTGGTCGATTTCAATTAGTGTTGGACTTTGCGAAAAAGCAACTGGTACATTAATATTCTGAGTTAGTAATAAAGCTATTAAAAAACCCCTTAATTTTATAAAAATGGTATTCATAGGCAAGGTACAATTCCGCTATAATTGTAAGACATTAAAAGTCCATAAAAAAGTATCATAATAATGAGAAATCTAAAATTAATTGCTTTTAATACATTATTGATTTTTCTTTTAATACCGGTTTTATCCTGGGCTGAGTTGGGTAAAAAGAGTCCGGAAGCCGCTATAAAAATCCTTTTAAACGAAATCAAACAAATAGTTGAAGGAGATGAATTATCAGAGGATCAAAAAGCAGCAAATAAAAAGCATTCTAACATTGCATTAAGTATCCTGAAAGTTCCCGAGATAAGCCAGAAGGCTCTTGGAAAATATTGGGCAAAGCATAGCGCAAAGCAACAGGATCAATTTAAGAAGTTGTTGGGAGATTTATTTGTGTATGTTGCTTTTCCTAGTTCGGCAAAATTCTTTGCGGATCTGGATCTGGTTTATAGGACATCGAAAAGAAAAAAAGATATGATGGTGGTTCCTTTAACTGTAATTCATGAAAAAGAAGGTGAGGTGGATATCGACTTTTGGTTGAAGCAGTCATCCAAAAACTGGCTTGTGGTTGATGTTGTTCTTGATGGCATAAGTATGCGTAATAATTTAAGAAGTCAATTTTACAAAATTTTAAAAAAAAATGGTTTTGATGAATTAGTTCGACGAATGGAAAAAAAGCTTAAAGATACTCAAAGCTAAATATTTTTCAGTCTCATATATTTAAATTTATAAACGGATTAAGATGAAAAAAGTTGGAATGGTTAGTTTGGGATGTCCAAAAAACACTGTTGATTCTGAGCGGGTCATGGGCGATCTTGCTGCTTCGGGTTATGAGTGCACTCCCGATGAAGAAGATGCAGAGATTATAATAGTTAACACCTGTGGGTTTATCGAGTCCGCAAAAAAAGAATCGGTTGAAGCAATTCTCGAAATGGCTCATAAGAAAACCGATGGAAAATGTGAAAAGTTAATTGTTACAGGTTGTCTGGCGGAACGTCATACACAAGAGCTATTGGAAGAAATTCCTGAAATTGATTACATGCTTGGAGTCGGACAGTATCCGCAATTAAAAAATATTCTTGAAGATGCTGATTTTAGTAATCGTAATCACGTGGCGACGCCTGCTGAGTATTACGAATCATATACAGACCGGTTACTAACCACCGCTTTTTATACGGCATATTTAAAAATTTCAGAGGGTTGTTCCAACCGTTGTGCTTTTTGCATTATTCCTAAAATGCGAGGTCCTATGCGTAGCCGGTCGCCGGAATCCATTTTGGCGGAAGCAGAAAATTTATCCCAAAGAGGAGTAAAAGAATTTAATATAATTTCCCAGGACACCACAATGTATGGATTCGATCTTGCCATGAAAGACGGTTTGGTAAGATTATTAAAGGGCATGTCAAAGATTGATGGTTTGCAGTGGATGCGGCTTTTGTATTGTTATCCAACTTTTCTCAATTCAAATTTAATTGATTATATTGCCTCTGAGGAAAAGGTGTGTCGTTACATTGATGTTCCGTTGCAGCATACACATGATGAAATATTAAAGAGTATGAAACGCCAGGAAACCGAAGATGGAATTCGCAAAATGCTAGATGAACTACGCTTAAAAATTCCCGAGATTGCTTTGCGAACCACTTTTATAACTGGCTTTCCTGGAGAAACAGATGAGCACTTTAAACATATGCTTCGCTTTCTTTGTGACACGCAGTTCGATCACGTAGGTATTTTTACATATTCTGATGAAGAGGGAACCACCGCATTTGATTATCCTGGTCGAATTCCTGAGGAGGTTAAGATGGAAAGAAAAAATATTCTAATGGAATCCCAAAAGGATATTACGTTACGAAAAAATCAGGAAAAAGTCGGGCAGATTGAATCTGTCCTGGTGGAGGGGTTCGATGCGCAGGAAAACTATATTATGACTGGTAGGCTAGCATCACAAGCTCCCGATATAGATGGGCAGGTAATCTTGGAAAAATGCGAAGCCGAACCGGGAGAAATTATTTCCGTGCTTATCACTGCTGCAGCGGATTATGATTTGGTTGCGGAACCTGTTTCTAAAACCATTGAACCGGTTAAATAAAAATCGAAAAAGGAAGAAAATAATTAGGCCTTTAAAGGATAGAGATAATTGTTTTAATTGCAGTTCGGTTATTCATACAGTGCCACTTAACCTAAGTTCAAATCTTTATTACCTTGCTCGATTGTTTGATAGATAGTCTGAAATTTTTTCCAGACTTCTTCGACGCTTGTTGTTCCATCTAAATAACTCACCACGGGAAAAAAGGTTTTGTCCAGCTTATAAGGCCCGACTAAATCGGGACGACCATTTCCCACATTTTGAAAAATCCCAATGGTAGGTGTTTTGACTGCATAGCCGATATGCATGGGGCCAGTATTATTAGATATTAGCAGCCTTGCTTGGCTCAAAAGGTAAGCGTAGTTGATAATGGACATATTAAAACTATAAAAAATTCTATTGCTGTCCGTAAGATTTAGAGTTTTTAAAATTTCTAATTCATTTTTATTACCACCAAAAACAATATTAAACTTTGTTTCTTTCAATATTAAATTGGTGAGGTTATAAAAATTTTTGGCTTCCCAAAGTCGATCCGCAGAACTGGCCCCTATGTGGCAAATTACGAAAGGGGTTTTCAATCCAGTTTCATATGAGTAAGTATCGAAGGCTTTTTTTTCAAAATCGCTGAAAAATATTTCCATTTGAGATTGCTTTGGTTCGACTTCAATTTCTTTTAGCATGAGAAGTCGGCGTTCAATGGCGTGGAGATTCTTTTCAAATGAGAGTGGTGCTTCGCTCCATTTAGATTTCAAATTGAATTGTTTAGGGCACCATTTATGTCCTTGATGATTCCAAATAGGTGATGATTTCAAAAAATATTTCATCCTGCTAAAATCACTATTTGCATGGAAAATAAAGATTTGTGAGAACTTTTTATTAAATAGAAGCTTCAAACCAAGAAGAAATTGCGCGTACCATCTGTTTTGGTAGGGATAGATATTTGTTAAATGTGGATTGCCCTTAAAAAGAGGTAGCCATTCTTTTTTTACAATCAGATCAATTTGGGCATTAGGAAATGCTTTTTTTAGTTCCCGGATTCCAGGGGTTCCCCAAAGGCAATCCCCCATTCCAGTTGTATTGACAATTAAAAATTTTTTAACCATCGTAAAATAATCAAATAATTAGTAAGTTAGCAGAGCTAACATTCTTAAATCCAAGTTAGCAGATTTACACACTTAAAAAAAGTCAGTGTTGTTCTTTCCTTTTTAGGATTCCGATTGTTAAAAAGCTGACAAAAAAGGGAAAAACCTGCAATTTTGATTCTATTCCGCTGATCCCATATTGTCACCTACAGTGGAATATGGTACGCTAAGCCACAATTTGGCTTCCTTTTTGGAAGAATTCCAGAAAATTCAATCACGCACGTTTCCGGATCAAATCAGGGGTGGCCTGCGGGTTCCTGGTACGAGTCGATGGAGGCGGTGGTATAACCCATTTAATATTAAGGAGATAGATGATGTCAGAAATTACAATGAAAAGCCTGCTTGAATCCGGGGTTCATTTTGGTCACCAGACAAACCGTTGGAACCCTAAAATGAAACCTTACATATATGGGTCGCGCAGTGGCATTTATATTATCGATTTGCAAAAAACGCTTGCTGGTTTTCAGGTAGCTGAAAAATATATTCGAGAAAGTGCTCGAGCCGGAAAAAAAATTCTTTTTGTTGCTACCAAAAAACAGGCTCAGGAGTTGATTGCAGAAGAAGCAAACCGTTGCGGGATGCATTACATAAATCAGAGATGGTTGGGAGGAACACTGACTAATTTTGCCACTATTCGCAAAAGCATAGCTCGACTGTTGGAGTTGGAAAGAATGGATGAAGAAAATCAGTTTGATCACCTTTCTAAAAAAGAAGCATTAGATTTACGTAAAGAAATTGTCAAACTGAATAAATTTTTCGGGGGTATCAAAACCATGAAAGATTTACCAGATGTTTTGTTTATCGTTGATACTCGAAAAGAAAAAATTGCATTGGCAGAGGGTAAAAAACTTGGAATAAAAATTGTAGCAATGGTCGATACCAATTCTGATCCTGATGGTATAGATTTTCCAATTCCCGCCAATGACGATGCTATGCGATCCATCAAGCTGTTTGCTCATAGAATCGCGGATGTGTATCTCGAAGGCCAGGAGATGAAAAAAGCTAGCCAGGAAAAAGAAAAGGCTGAAAACAAATCAACACAAGAAAAACCTCTGGCTACTGATGATAAAGACAAAAGCGAAGTCGTAGTGCCTGCCTGATTTGTTTTAATTCCGGGTTTGAAAACCCAGGCTGTAATAATTTCCGTAGACAAACAGTATGCGGAATAACTAACCAAAGTGAATCAAACAAATTACTGACAAAGCAATTTATCATGTTCAATTATTTTTTACGATTAACTTTTTATGTAAGGACGTTTAGGAATGGAAATAAATGCTGCGATGGTTAAAGAACTGCGCTCTCAATCTGGCGCAGGAATTATGGAGTGTAAGTCTGCGTTAAAAGAAACAAATGGAGATGTAGAAGCTGCTATTATCTTTCTGAGGAAAAAAGGATTGGCAAAAGCAGATAAAAAATCAGATCGGCAAACAGGGGATGGCTCTATAGGTAGTTATATACATGCCGGTAACAAACTTGGAGTAATGGTGGAGTTGAACTGCGAAACAGATTTTGTGGCCAATACGCCGGATTTTCAAGAATTGGTACGTGATATAGCTATGCATATTGCCGCTGCAAAACCTCGATTTGCAAACAGGGAAGAGGTGACGCAGGAAATTTTAGATAAAGAAAAAGAAATTGCCGCCCATCAAGCAAAAGAATCGGGGAAACCTCAAAATATAATTGAAAAAATTGTTTCTGGAAAAATGGAAAAGTTTTATGAAGAAACTTGTGTTCTCGAGCAACCTTTTATTAAGGATACTAATATTACCGTTCAAGAGTTGATCAAGCAGAAAATTGCTCTTTTGGGTGAAAACATAAACATTGGTAAATTTGTAAGGTTTGAAATTTAATGCCGGAGCCTCTTTATAAAAGAGTAATGTTGAAGTTGGGCGGTGAAAGTTTAGTTGCCGAAGAAGGTGATTTTGGTCTTCATGAAGATGCCCTGAAAAATATTACAGAAGAGATCAAAGCTGCAAAAGATCTAGGTGTTGAAATTGCTATTGTCATTGGTGGGGGGAATATTCTTCGAGGTGCTTCTTTAAGTTCTATCGGAATTGAAAGGGCTACCGGCGATTATATGGGCATGTTGGCAACGGTTATAAATGCGCTTGCTCTCCAAACAGCATTGGAGCAAGCTGGTATACCTACGCGAGTGCAAACTGCTATCGAAATACAGGCTGTAGCTGAAGCCTATGTTCGACGTAGGGCAGTTCGCCATCTTGAAAAAGGCCGTGTAGTCATTTTTGCTGGGGGAACCGGTAACCCCTACTTCACCACCGATACGGCGGCTTCTTTAAGGGCGATGGAAATCGGAGCCGATGTTATTTTTAAAGCTACAAAAGTGGACGGAATTTATAGTTCGGATCCCAGAACAGACACAGATGCTGTTAAATATGACAATTTGAGTTATATCGATGTGTTAAAAAAAGGACTGAAGGTTATGGACTCAACTTCGGTTTCTCTATGTATGGATAACAAATTACCTATGGTAGTATTTAATTTTCGTAATAGACACAGTATTAAAAGAGTTCTATTGGGTGAAAAAATTGGAACTACAGTGGGAGCCTAAACTATGCTAGCAGAAATCATAAAAGATGCGGAAGTAAAAATGAAAAGTTCGATTGAACATTTGTTTCGCGAGTTAGGTAAACTAAGGACTGGACAGGCTTCGGTAGCTTTGCTTGACGATCTAATGGTTGATTACTACGGTAATCCTACTCCCTTAAAACAAGTTGCAACACTTGGTGCCCCAGATAGCCAGACTTTGACGGTGCAACCTTGGGAAACGTCTATTCTGAAAGATATTGAAAAAGCCATCCAAGCTTCCGACTTAGGATTGACCCCTAATAATGATGGCAAGGTAATTCGGTTGGTAATACCACCGCTTACCAATGAAAGACGCCAGCAATTGGTGAAGTTGGTAAAAAAACAATCTGAAGAAAGCAAAGTGGCAATTCGAAATATTCGAAGAGATGTTAACGAAAAACTAAAGCAATTTGAAAAAAAACATGATATTTCTGAAGATGAAAGCCGCAAAGGGCAAGAGGAAGCCCAGAAAATTACCGATAAATTTGTGGCAGAAGTAGATAGAATCGTCCAGACCAAAGAGAAAGACATTCTTGAAGTTTAGCTTCTCGTTTTTTAATTTTTAGATATTTATTTTTCACCCTTGCTAGGTCGTTCAATCAGGAGCCTTCTTCTTGGGCGAATCAAAGTTACAGGAAAAAATTGACCCGCATCGATTACCAAGACACATTGCTGTCATTATGGATGGTAATGGTCGTTGGGCACAAAAACATTCTCTTCCTCGAGTTGAGGGTCATTGGGCTGGAGTTAAGGTTGTTGACCGGATCGTAACTTTAGGTTGTAAGATGAACCTCAAAGCTTTGACTTTGTATTCTTTCTCAGATGAAAATTGGAATCGTCCCTCTGCTGAAATTGGCGTCTTGATGAAAATCCTCGACTTTTATCTCAAAAAAGAACTGAACAGAATGAAAAAAGAAAATATCCAGTTTAAAACCATTGGGCATGTGGTAGATTTACCAGGTTCCATACAAAAACTTATAAAATATTCCATTGACGAAACACGAAATAATACGGGAATGATTCTTACTCTAGCATTGAGTTATGGAGGTAGGCAGGAAATCATTGATGCTGTAAAACAAATTGCTCAAATAGTAAAAGATGGAGAAGTTTTACCTGAAGATATTGACTCCCCTCTCTTTGAGTCTTTTCTTTCCACTCACCCGATTCCCGATCCGGATCTTTTGATTAGAACAAGTGGAGAAAGAAGAATAAGTAATTTCCTCTTATATCAAAGTGCATACACTGAATTACATTATAATAAAGTGTTGTGGCCCGATTTTACTGAGGACGACTTTTTAAATGCCATAATTGATTATCAAGGCAGAGACCGTAGGTTTGGAATGACCCAAGAACAAATTGCTAAAGCCTGAGCAAAGAATTTATTGACCTAGAATATAAATCGATTTCTTCTTATTTTTTTTCCACAAAAAATATTTTTATCCGCTTAGGAGAAAAATTTGGAACGTTTAATTAGCGGACTCATAGCAATTCCCATAGTCCTTGGAATAATTTTATATGGGCATCCTTTGCTATTTTTTGTTTTGATTGCGTCTCTTATTTTAGTATCTACTTACGAATACTTTTCTATGATCAAAAATGCGGGAAAGAGCGGATTTCCTGCTGAAGGTTTGGTTTTAAGTTTTTTCCTTTTGGTATTCTATTTTTTCGTTCCACAATATTTGCCTTTAATAGGTATATTAATTCCCCTTATATTAATTACAGCGTGGTTTTTTAGAAAAAATAATGTGTTTGTGGCAATCGATTCCATTTCCTATACCCTGTTTGGAATTTTTTATACTGCAGGACTAGGAGGTTACTTTCTTTTAATTGGCAAAATTGATGGGGGTCGGGAAATGGTGGTGTTTATTCTTTTATTTATTTGGGTGGGTGATTCGATGGCTTATTATGTCGGCCGTAAATTTGGAGAAAGCAAACCCTTTAAGATGGTTAGCCCAAATAAAACAACTGCCGGAGCAATTGCTAATATAATCGGAACGTTAATAACAGCCCTGCTGGTAAGTAATCTTTTTTTTGATGAAATTCCTTTAATCCATTGTTTGATTGTGTCTTTCATTTGCGGTATTATCGGTCAATTCGGCGATTTAGCAGAGTCTTTGATAAAACGAAATTGCCAGGTCAAAGATTCTGGAAGCCTGATTCCCGGACACGGAGGAGTTTTAGATCGCATTGATAGTCTTCTGTTTGCGGGGCCTGTTTTTTATTGTTATTACCAGTTTTTTCTGGCAATTGAGTATTTATGAAAAAAATATCTCTTCTTGGTTCTACGGGTTCCATCGGATTGAATACGCTGGACGTAGTTGAGCGTAACCCGGAAAACTTTCAAATCTTAGCCATGTCTGCGGGAAGCAACGTAGATTTATTCGCAGAGCAAATAAGAAAATTTAAGCCTAAAGTTGCAGCTCTATTTGACACGCAAAAAATAGCTACATTAAAAGAACGGGTAGTGGATCTGGATGTTGAAATTTTGTCTGGTGAAGAGGGTGTCTTCAAAGTTGCAACTATTCCTGAGGTAGACGTAGTTGTTTCTGGTGTTGTAGGAAAGGCCGGTCTCTTACCAGCAATAGAAGCTTTGAAAGCAGGTAAAAATTTAGCCCTTGCAAACAAAGAAACTTTGGTTATTGCTGGTGAATTAGTTTTAAAAGAAGCGCAAAAAACTAGCTCAAAAATTGTTCCAATTGACAGTGAACACAGTGCTATTTTCCAGGCATTGAATGGAGAAAAGAAAGAACGAATAAAAAAAATTATCCTGACTGCATCGGGGGGACCTTTCCGAAAATTCAGTTTGAATGAAATGGAAAATATCAAGGTGAAGGATGCTCTCAATCATCCAAATTGGGAAATGGGTCCAAAAATTACTATTGACTCATCCACTATGATGAATAAGGGGTTAGAATATATTGAAGCCAAGTGGTTATTTGGTATCGAGACTCCGGTGGAAATCATTGTCCACGCACAAAGTATCATCCACTCAATGATAGAGTTTGTCGACACTTCGATAATAGCGCAGTTGGGTATTCCTGATATGCGCGTACCCATTGCATATGCCCTTACTTATCCTGACAGGTTTGAATGTAATTTACCGTCGTTGGATCTTGCCACAATGGAAAACCTGACTTTTGAAGCACCTGATTTTGATAGGTTTCCCTGCCTGCAGTTAGCGTTTGATGCTATGGAAATGGGGCAAACCATGCCTGCTGTACTCAATGCTGCAAATGAAATTGCAGTGCAAGCGTTCCTTGATGAACTTATCCCATACAAAGATATTGCAGAACTAATTCGTATGGTCATGCATAATCACATTCCCGCCAAATTAAATGAATTGCAGGATGTTTTGGATGCCGATCAATGGGCTCGCGAAGAAACTAAAAAACTAATCACCGTCACCCACTAGCCGCACATTGCCTGGAGTAAGAAGGGTCTATTCGTATATATCGAAACGCTGCCCAAAGCTTCGTAATAAAAGGTTTTAATTAAGCCTTTTTATAAAGATAAAGTTGGGGTGTTTTATATCTACCAAGTGAGGTTTTTAAAATAAGAATGAATTCACCTATAATTCGTATTGGAAATGGTTATGATGTGCACCGCCTTGTTAAAGGTAGAAAACTGATACTCGGTGGTGTAGATGTTCCACATTCGACAGGGCTCGACGGGCATTCCGATGCCGATGTCTTGTTGCATGCATTATGCGATGCCTTGTTGGGTGCTGTCGGTGCAGGGGATATTGGTAAACACTTTTCTGATACAGATCCAAAATGGAAAGGAATTTCCAGCCTTATTTTACTGGAACAGGTTACCGCCCTTTGTAGAGGCAAAGGATTCGAAGTCTCCAATATAGATACTATTATCGTAGCCCAAAAACCTAAGCTGGCGGTTTTTTTACCGGATATGCAAAAGAACATTGCACAAGCGATGGCAATAGACATAGGTCAAATAAATATAAAGGCCACGACAACGGAACAACTAGGGTTCGCTGGCAGAGAAGAAGGAATTGCCGCTCACGCCGTTGCATTGTTATTTAAGATGGTCAATTAAAAATGATTAAATCGCGTATAGTCATAACCGGCATTGGTTTGACGGCTCCAAATGGTAATAACTTGAAAGAGTTTCGGCACAACTTGTTGAATGGGGTTTCCGGAGTCCAGGAGTTTGAAACCCGGTATATAGGAAAAGTTCATGCCGGGGTTTGTGATTTTGACGAACTTAAATATCAAAAGAAAAAAGAACGTCGTCGAGGAACCCGCGTGGGTTCAGTTGCTATTTATTCTTCAAGAGAGGCTCTTTCTGATTCCGGTTTGGACCTAGAGACCCTTGATCGTTCGCGCATAGGTGTTTATTTGGGAACCACAGAGCACGGCAATGTGGAAACTGAAAACGAAATCTACAACATTAGCAAATATGATTATGATGTGAAGTTTTGGTCTCACCATCATAACCCTAGAACTGTTTCCAATAATCCTGCCGGCGAAGTTAGTTTAAATATGAAAATAACTGGTCCCCATTACACCATCGGGGCGGCTTGTGCAGCAGGGAATATGGGGGTTATTCAGGGAGTTCAAATGTTACGATTGGGGGAGGTTGACTTGGCTTTAGCGGGTGGTGTTTCTGAAAGCATTCATACCTTTGGTATTTTTGCCAGTTTCAAAAGCGAGGGGGCGCTCGCTGAGCACAAAGATCCAACAAAAGCCAGTCGCCCCTTCGATATAAATAGAAACGGAATTGTTTGCTCCGAAGGTGGATGTGTTTATACTCTTGAACGTTTGGAAAATGCCGAAAAACGTGGAGCCAAAATTTATGGAGAAATTGTAGGTTATGCTATTAACTCCGATGCCATTGATTTCATTTTGCCAGACCCAGAAAGGCAGACGCAATGCATGCGTCTAGCCCTCAACCAGGCAGGACTAAAACCCGGAGACATAGACATCCTCAATGCCCACGCAACTGCAACACAAATGGGAGATATTCAGGAAACTAAAGCCATTCGTGAGGTATTTGGAAACAAAAGCAAGACTCGTATCAATAATACTAAAAGTTTCATCGGTCATACCATGGGTGCAGCGGGAACGCTAGAATTGTCAGGTAACTTACCAGCCTTTAATGACAATATGGCTCACCCCACAATTAACCTCGACGATATCGATCCAGAATGTGCCGTAAATAATTTGGTTGCCAATACTCCGGAAGAGCTCCCTTCTGTTAACTATATCATGAATAATTCTTTTGGTATGTTCGGTATTAATTCAGTTTTAATTGTTAAAAAGTTTTTGGGCTAGGCCTCGCAGCCTAATAGGTTTTAGGGTAAGAGAATTAATAAAATTAACGACCTCCGTTTTGAATATATTATTCTGTGTGTAGATATTTTCTGCTAGGCTAAAAATATTAATACGCTGATTTTTGGGAAATTGAGTCATGCTGCTTTCTTCTTTTAAAGCCGTTTTTTTTGATGTAGGGGGAACTTTGATTCGTGTGCATCCTTCGGTAGGAGCTGTCTATGCAAAACATGCGCGTGATTTTGGTTTCACCGGGACCGTTGATGAACTCAATAAAGGTTTTCGTTTACAATGGAAAAAAATCGGTGGTATAGAATCCTTAGGTAATAAGTCTGGAGTGGAGGAAGAAAAAAAATTTTGGAAAGAGCTAGTGTATGAAGTTTTTAAGCCCTTAGGAGGACTCGAACGTTTCGATAAATATTTTGAACTAATTTTTGAAGTTTTTATGGATGGTTCCAATTGGAAGATCTATGAGGATGTGATTGAGTCCAAAATTTTTCAAAAACTAAAAGAACGCAAAGTTATTTTAGGTGTTGTTTCTAACTGGGATTCTCGGTTGATTTCTACCTTGGAAAATTTAAAATTGGCAGATAATTTTAAATTTATTCTTCCTTCAGCAGTGGTAGGTTCTGCCAAGCCGGATAAAAAAATTTTTGAAGAAGCATTACGCCTCAGTGGTGTAAAATCGCACGAAGCTTGCCATATAGGGGATGAAATTAAAACTGATATTGATGGGGCCCGTAATATAGGGATCCATGCTATTCTGCTCGATCGTGAAAATCGGTTTGATGATTCTTTTAAACCCAAAGTTCGCTCTTTTATGGAGCTGGTTTAAGAGGGTTTGTAGCCTTTGGTGCCAATGAGTTTTGCGCTTTTAAAGCTTGTTCCCGGAGTAATTGCGGAAGTTAAATCTGCTCTAGTGAGATCTGCGCCATGGAAGGAGGCAGACGAAAGGTTTGCATTTCTAAGATCACAACTATTCAAATTAGCGAAAGTCATGCTGGCATTTTTACATTTGGCAGAAGATAAATTAGCTTTGGTCAAGTTGGCACGACTCATATAAGCATTTTCTAAATTAGCTCGACTTAAATTGGCTTCTTTTAAATTTGCATTGCTCAAATCGGCGTCCGTCAGATCTGCTCCCTGAAAATTTCCCTTAGAAACATAAGTCCTCACGAATTTTGTTTTTATTAGTAGGGTGTTGCTAAAGTTAGCTGAGGCTAAAGTCAACCCACTAAAATCCAGACCAGAAAGATCCAAGCCAGAAAAATCCATATCACTAGAATGCTTAATACTCTTATTTATGAGTAATCGCCTTATTTCGGCTACAGTCACATTTGCCATCTAAACTCCGCCAGTTCGTGTCAGGTATTTTTTGACTATAACGATTTCCAATCTTCTTAACAAGTGAAAACTTAAAGAATTAGGTTCTGTTTTTTTTTTCTTTCCTCAACACATTATTTTTATTGCATAAATCCCAAATTAGTAACAAGTAGAAAGGAAGATATTCAAACCAGGGAGTCCATTTTGTCCAAGATTGTATTTCCTGATAATCAAAATAAAAATCTATATAATAAAGTCCTATCAATCCCGTTAAAAGAATCCACGAGCGGCTAGGAAAAAGACATAGAAATGGCACTACCCAGCAAAGGTACCAAGGATTCTGAATCGGGCTGAGTAAAAATACGAGTGCGATTAAAATGAAAAAATGTTTTAAGAGCTTCTGGGGCTCTTCTATCAGTGAAGCGTTCTTCAACAAAAGCCAGATTAAAACTCCTATTAAAATACAAACAATAGTTAGTTTGCTCAAAAAAATGGGCAAGGAATTAGACAGAAAATTTACACTGCTAAAATCCCCCAATAGTTTTTTGAAAAGAAAAACCAGGCAGGCAAAAATGCTATCATTGCTTTGCCAATAAAGTGAATAAGCTTTGAGACCTTCAAATATTTCCAGTCCAATTCCCATAAAAGGTATATATCCCAAAATTATGACGACAACAAATAACGCTGAATTAAGAAATAAGGTTGGCCAGGGGTTCACTTCTTTTTTTCGGGAGTTTTCGAAAAAGGATTGTAAATAAAATGGAAATAAGATAGCAGGATATAGTTTACCAAGAAAACCTAAAGCAAGAAAAAAAGTTGCTAGACTGTGCCGGTGGCAAATAAGAAAATACATTGAGCCACATAGAAAGGAAATACCTATGATATCTAAATGTGTAGAATTGAAGGTTTCTTTTATTATTAGCGGACACCAGAAATAGATCGCGCTCAAATTTCTATTTAATCTCAATTTGTCCAAAATTCCAATAATGAAGTACAAGGTTAAGAGATCAAAAATTAAAAAAGCTATTCGCATAGCAAAAATACTATCGGATTGGATTAGATAAACTACTGTAAACACATATTGCGCCATGGGAGGATAAATCGTTGGAACCTCCGGATGATTTACCCTTTCAAGGTATTTTAAAGATTTTGGATTTTCCCACTTCAGTTTTGATAGCTTTTCTAATTCATGCTCATTTTTTTCATCATAGATTTTGTAATATATTTCAGGTTGCTGGATCCGTAATTCTTTAAACTCATGAACTTCCGAAGGCGAGTATTTATAAGGATTAATTTTGTTAGCAAAAACTTTCCCATCCCATAAATAGCGGTATACATCATCTTCCTGTATCTGTTGTGCAGGCAATATGGAAAGTCTGAATAGCAACCCTAGAATAATTATTGTCCAAAAGGTAAATCGGTCTTCGGTTTGTTTTAAAATCGTGGAGCAAGTAGCATAAAAAAGAAGCGACAGAGAAAGGTAAATAGCTAAGTAAGAGATTATAGGGCGATCTGGGTAGCCTTCTCCCCAATTGAACTCTTTTGAAATTTGTGAAAGGAATACATACAGTAGCAGACTAAAAACTCCCAGGACAACTACCTGGAGACGTGTTCGCATATGGGTTATCGCCTTGGTAAGGAGGAGCTTTGCTCTTCCAGCTTTTTAATTATGAAATCGCAAATGGTCCTGTAAATATCCAGCACATTTTTATGGGTATAGGTCTTATTGTTACTATTTGAAAGGATTTTTAATGTATTTGCCGAGTGATATTCTAATTTTAAATTAATGATCATTATTAAATCTCCTCCTGAACCGATGTTACTCGCTTTGGAATATAAAATTTTAAGGATTGGATCCAGAGTATACCTAGAAACCTAGCAATTTCAACTGTTTCACCAGCTTGTGCGAGGGCATTAGCCAATAGTTTTTTCTTAGGTGGAGCTTACTTGACATAGACAGCTGTCATTGGATCTCTACTTTAGATTAACCAAAGCAAGGCATCGCCTTGATAAAGTCTGGTTGTTATAAAATAGCCTTTGGTATCTTTAATAGGAGAAATTAAAAGCTTAAAGTTATTACTTTAATTTCCGATTTAACATAGCTAAAATGAAAATAAGGTTCAAACCAATAAACCCGCTAACTGAGAAAGGTAATATTGGCAAAAAGTTTTACTTTGATTATCTGCCATATGAGATGTGATCTACTGAGCCGTGTTAACCTTGGCTAGGCATCAGCCTTTATATAACCATCACAGTTTTCGTAAAAAATTATCGGTATTGCATCGAACGAGTAATAAACTTTGTTAGGTTTATTGTATATGATAGGAAAACAAAACCTGAATAAAAACTGGGTGAACTTGAGTTCGGTTCTGTTTGAATCCCTTCCTGAGAATTTACAGGAGGATCAGAAGGAATGGCTAGCTTATCACTGGAGTCTCGTTGTTGGAGCACAAATAGCTGCTATATCTGGTGTAGAGCGCATATCATGCAAG
Source organism: uncultured Nitrospina sp. (assembly GCA_964471995.1). Classification (GTDB taxonomy): domain Bacteria; phylum Nitrospinota; class Nitrospinia; order Nitrospinales; family VA-1; genus UBA8687. The sequence goes on from CAYYIR010000006.1 coordinate 17,007, forward strand.
ATGCTTTATGTAAGAGTTCAGGGTTCTGAATGGTTACAAGCACTAGAGGGTTTGAAAACAAAAATTATACAAGAGTTAAATAGCCGAGCTGGTAAACAACTGATAGAAAAAATCCAATTAACAACTTAAAACTCTTTTTAAAAAAAAATGAAGAAAATATTTTTAGAAAGAAATTAATGGGTAAACTATTTTCATTAAATCATAAAAGTTTTAAAAAGAAGAAAACCGGTTGTTTTCTGGCCTGCTATTTTTTTCTAATATTTCTTTCGAGTTGCACAACCATAAATAATAAAGTGGAACCCGAATTGCAAAATATAGACCTTTCCTTATCTTATGCTGCAAAAATGTTCGAACAAAAACAAAAACAATCGAAACCTTTGAAAAGTAAAGATCCAAGGGCTTACTATCATTTTCTTATTGCATTGGAAGCAGAAAAGAATTACCAGTTTGAAAAGGCGGTTTTGCATTATAAGAAGATTGTTAAATACGATCCGGAAACGGCTAGTTTTGCTGAGAAACTGGTTCGTCTTTTATTACGAACCGGGCAACTAGATGAAGCGGTAAAAGTTGCAGAGGAAGGGTTAAAACGTTTTCCAAACAATAAACACATTCATATGGATATTGCAGATATCTTAGCTGCTCTAGGGAAAGAGGATACCGCAATATATCATTATGAAAAGGTTAGTCAGATTGACCCGAAAAATTCTCGCGCTATTTTCTTAAAAGGTATAGTTTTAGAGAAACAGGGTAAATGGGACCGGGCGAAGGAGATGTATTTTCAAGGCACTAAAATGGAACACAATAATCCATTGGGCCAGTTCTATTTGGGGCGGGCTTATTTGCAAAACGGTGAGTTAGAGGAAGCTGAAAAAAGTTTTGAAATGTCTGTTATTTTGAAACCCAATTTATTACATGCACGAAAATATCTTGCATGGGTTTATGAGCTACTAGGTAAACAAGAAGAAGCCTTGAAAGAATACAATCTTCTCTTAAAACTGAATAAGGACGATAATTTCATAAAAGAACGTGTCGAAAAGCTAAAAAACCCATTGAACTCTGCTTATAAAAACGAAATGTCGATTTTCACAGGAATACCCGAGAAACTTGCAAAGCAACCGGATATCCACATGAGAATTGCCGCCATCTATTTTGAAGAAAATCTTTTCTTACGAGCGTTGGACGAGTTTCAATTAGTCTTGGCTGAGGATAACCATAAAGATCCCCATGTTCTTATGGCGCGGATTTACGAAAACCAGCAGCGCCTAGATAAGGCTATCGAAGAGTTTGAAAAGCTCAGAAAACTTGAGCCGTTATCCATGGATATTTTGCGTTACTCTGCTCGTTTGTATCACTTAAATGATGATACGAAAGCCGCTATTGAACTGTTAAAGAAGGCTATTAACATGGAACCCAATAATGATCAGATTTACCATTCTTTGGCTTTGGCCTATATGTCTGCTAAGGAAAATGATAAAGCTGTTGAAAGCCTTGAAAAAGCATTAGCTCTTAATCCCCAAAGAGATTCTTATTATTTTGAATTGGGGGCTTTAAAAGAAAAGACCGGTGATTTTAAAGGTGCTATAGAAAATATGCGTCGCGCAATTGAAATTAATCCTCTCCATTCTAATGCGCATAATTTTCTAGGCTATATATATGCGTTGGAAGGTCGTGATCTTGACCGAGCTTTGGAGCATCTAAAAAAAGCTCTCACCATTCAACCTCGCAATGGTTATTTCTTGGATAGCCTAGGATGGATCTATTTCAAGAAAGGCGACTCAGAAAAAGCGCTCTTGCAAATCCAGAAAGCATTGATTTATACCGATCCCGATCCCGTGCTTTATGATCACCTTGGGGATATCTTATTTTCTTTAAAAAATTATGATGAAGCCACAGGAGCTTGGAAAAATAGTCGCTCCTTGACCCTCCATAAAAAAGATGATTTGGGTGGGGAAACTCCCAATCCAACAGTCCTTCAGGAAAAAATTGAAAAAGCAAAAAGACTTATCCAACAAAGCTTCTAAGCAAGGAATTTTGTTTTATCTTTTGCGAAATGGCCTGGTTTTATTTTCTGTTGTATTTTTAATTGATGGATGTCAGACCAGTCCTGAAAGTTTACCTCCACATTTTTCAAAAGACACAATCTCTTCCGGTTATATTTTTAATCGTCTACAACTGCGTGCAAAAAAAATTTATAATGTCAAATCGTTTGCGCGAACCACTTTTGTTGACAAAAAAACCAAACAGTCCTTGCGTCAAACCTTGTTAATAAAAGGCAATCTTTCTATCCGCGTTGATACTTATGGCATGTTCGGTCAGGCATTAGGGGTTTTTATTAGTACTGCCGGAAAGATGCAGTTTTTAGATCCTGCAAAAGGTAGAGTTTATTCAGGTGCAGATGTACAAAAACTGCTACGTAAGCTGGTTGGAACTCAAATCGATTTTAAGGAACATTTGCGAATTTTTGTTGGGCATATTCCAAATTTCGAATACTTAAAAGTCAAAGAATCCAGATTAAACTCTGATAAGAGCAAATACATTTTTCATGCTACGGATTTTAAAAATGGTGGTCACATACGTCTTGCTATTGACTCACGGACTTTGTTGCCTTTGGAAATGACTAGATTTGAGAGTGGGAAAAAACGGTATTATGTTCAATGGCAGGATTACAAAAAAATAGGTTCCATAGACTGGCCACATTTGATAACCCTTAAGTTTCCTGAAAGGCAGGAAATTTTAAAAATTAAATATAAGGACCCTATTTTAAACGGAGAAATTTCTCCAGAGTCATTCCAACTGATTTCAAAGTCTTCCGAAAAATAATGAATGGCATCTCCTAAAAAACTACAATTTAAAACGCCGGCGAAGATAAACCTAGGCCTCCATATTCATAAAAAAAGAAAAGATGGGTTTCACGAATTGGAGACTATTTTACAAATGGTAACTTGGTTCGATGAACTGCAGTTGGAAGGAACTTCTGAAAAAGTGGAGTTGTTTTGTGATACCCCGGAAATTCCAAATGACGAAACAAACTTGGTGGTTAAAGCTGCTAGGCTATTGCAAAAACATTTTCCGGGTAGCTGTGCTGGAGTAAACATTACACTGAAAAAATCTATTCCTTCTGGGGCTGGATTAGGAGGAGGAAGTGGAAATGCGGCTGGAGTATTGTTGGCTTTAAATCATTTGTGGGATTTAAAAATATCGAGGGAGAATTTGATCGCTATATCCGCAGAATTAGGTTCTGATGTTCCATTTTTCCTTATGTCGCCTTGTGCAATTGGAACGGGTAAAGGAGAAATTCTAGAGCCCATTAATAATCCAATTAACTTATATATTTTAATGATTTATCCAAATTTGCCTTTATCAACCCCCTGGGTCTACGGCAATTTAAAATTGAAGTTGACAAAGCATAAAAATAATATTAGCATTTTGGCTAATTTTCTTATGCGCTCGGAGTTTGCCCAGTTGGGGGCAGCCCTTTACAACGACTTAGAACCCGTTGTATTTAAAAGGTATCCAGAGATTTTGGAGATTAAAAACGAGCTGCTTAGATCAGGAGCGGGGGGTGCGCTTTTGTCGGGAAGCGGTTCTACTGTCTTTGGAATTTTTGATAAACCCGATTTGGCAAAAAAAGCGTTAGCCAGATTCGCAGGAAAAAAGCATAAAGCTTTTCTGGCTAAAAGTATCACGAGCTTTTCTGAATTTTTTCCTGATGAAATGATACCGGCTTTTTAACAATGACTCTTTCATTGTAGAAAGCCTTTCGTATTTGCGCCTTTGTTTTCTCCTGACTTTGCTTGCAGGTGAATGGGGTATGTTGCTGGAATTAGCAAAGGTAATAATTGGAGTGGGTGATTAGTAGACCAGCTAAATAGCTTGTGATGTCAATTTTCTAGTTTTTTAAAGTTAGGCTTATACCGCTTTGGGGCGTCGTCAAGTGGCTAAGACACAGGATTTTGATTCCTGCATTCGGAGGTTCGAGTCCTCCCGCCCCAGCCAGATTTTTAAGGATAATGAATGTTTTCTAGTGAAAATAGGCGTGTACTGGTTTTTTCCGGTAGGGCAAACCAAACACTAACGGGAGAAATCTGTGAGTACATGGATGTTCCGCTAGGAAAAACCGTGATTCGTGATTTTTCTGATAAAGAGATTTATGTGCGGATCGAGGAGAATGTAAGGGGCGGAGACGTTTTTGTTGTTCAATCGACTTGCTTTCCCGGTAATACCAACTTAATGGAATTACTGATTATGATCGATGCCTTGCGGCGTGCTTCAGCCGAAAGAATTACAGCGGTGATCCCTTATTATGGCTATGCACGTCAGGATAGAAAAAACGAGCCCAGGGTTCCTATTACTTCTAAGCTGGTTGCTGATTTAGTGGTCACTGCCGGGGCTGATCGAGTATTGACTGTCGATTTACATGCTGGACAAATTCAGGGTTTTTTTAACATACCTGTTGATCACTTGTTCGCAATAAATGTTTTGATCGACTATATCAAAGGCCAGAAACTGGAGAACTTGATTGTTATTTCACCGGATGCTGGTGGCGTGGAAAGAGCTCGAGCTTATGCAAAACGTTTAAACAGTTCCTTGGCGATTATCGATAAACGACGTGATGTTCCGAATGAAGCCAAGGCAATGAATATCATTGGTGATGTAAAAGGTAAAATAACATTTATAGTGGACGACATGATTGATACTGCAGGAACACTAATGGAGGCGACAGAAGCTCTGTTAGGGGCAGGTGCCAAAGAGGTTCATGCGTGTTGTTCCCATCCGGTTTTATCAGGCCCGGCGGGAGAACGGATTTCAAAGTCACCTATCAAATCTGTAGTGACAACGAATACCATTCCCTTAAATAACGATTTGGTAAAAAACCCTAAGATTAAGGTGTTGTCTGTTGCATCTTTATTGGGTGAAGCAATTTTAAGAATTCATCAGGAAACCTCTGTTAGTTCCCTGTTCGATTCGAAACAGGAATAAGAAGAGGTATTCTTAGCCTATATATTTTTTTGATTGGAGTTTGAAATGTCAGTTTTAACAGCAAAAATTAGAGAAGCAAATGGCAAGTCGGCCGCTAGGAAATTAAGGACAGATGAATGTATACCCGCCGTTGTATATGGGATTAATAGTAATATCAGTTTGTCTGTCAACCCAAAAGAAGTGAAAAAACTTATCGATACCAAAGGGCGCAATGTGCTGATTGAATTGAAGGTTGAAGGTGATTCAACTGAAAACAGAAATGTAGTACTAAAAGAAT